>JAYVNC010000138.1:0-5459 GCA_043758655.1 Novosphingobium sp. | reverse complement strand
CCGCCTCCGCACAAATGCGAAGGTCTAGCAGGAGTGGCCCCTTTTTAATCCGGTGCTACCGCCCAACGAATGGCCCCTTTTATTACCGGTGTTCTCAGCTAGACACGTTCATCGCAATTATGGCCCTAAAAGGTGTTTGTCGCGATCTTGAGCGCCGATCAGAAATAAGCGCGCACGGGCAAGCAAAATCTCTCCTGTTTGTTGTGGTTGGTACATGGGAGGATCAACTTGAAGAACGTCGGCAACAAGGCGGAAAAATTCCGCCCCCATCTGCGGGGTAATTTTAACCTGAGAAAAAACGCCGGCCTGTCGAGAATCGTCTAGCTGGTCCATTCTGCTTTCTCAAGTATATAATTGCCGGAGTTAGCTTTCCCAGCCATTCGCGCAGGCGGGTCATAGCCTTGGCATCGTCATGGGTGCGCTGATCGCGCCTTGATGTCGAGAATCAAACCAGCGATCGCTGCACCGGCTCGTCCGTCCATTCGTGCTCTGACAAAAAGGTCGAATGGTTGCGGCGCAGATATTCGAGGCGTTTTGGATCGACGAATTCTTCGAACAAAATGCCCGCCTGACCATCGCGAAGCCAGCGGACAGTGCCGTTTAAAGACTCGCCGGTTTCAAGCCGGATGAGGATGTGCTGGTCGAGCTGCATTACGGCGCCGTTGAGCGAGATGCAGCAGCCTTCGGGCGTGACGTTGACGATGACAACGTCGCATTCCTGCTCTGCGGGCGTTTTACACCGCGCAAAGTAGGTCACCCGTAATCGTTCGGACCTGCGATAGACCCTAACCTCGTCCGCCACTGCTGCCTCCGTTCACCGGGCAGACTATGACGGTTTGGTAAATCTTCGGCTAACGAAACGTGCGTATTTGCTGTTTCAGCGAGGCTGAAACTGAAATCGGCACCGATCCGCTCCCCCGCTTTACCTAACCCGAGGCCCGCCAAACGGCAGTGGCGGGGGCGGGCGGCGGTGGCCGCGCGGCAATTGCGCCTGAAAAGCGCGGCCGCAGTGATCGACGCAATAAGGAAAGCCCGGGTTCACCTTTTCGCCGCAGAAATGGAAGTCTGCTTCACCGGGGTGGCCCATTGGCCAGCGGCAAATGCGATCATTAAGATCGAGTAGGCTGGTCTTGTCGGCAATATCGGCGCTCGGCTTTGCCGGCACGAGGCGGCGCGGCGGCGCAGGCGGGATTGGGGCTTGCTGGTCTCCCGGGCCCTGCCGCAGGAAGCCGCCGGGGCCAACCGAGACGATTCGCGGCTGCGGCGTTGTGGAGGGAGACGCGCCGGGCATCGGCTGCGATGGCACCGCAGCGCGCGGAGCGGCTGGCGCAGCGCGCGGCGCAGGTTCGGCTGCAATCTTGGCCGGGCGCGACGGCGCTTCCGCCTTCGATGGCTTAGGACTGGCCTTTGGCGCGGTGTCTGCCTCGTTCGGCTTAACCGGCGAGGGACGCGCCTTCAGCCCAAGGCGATGTGCCTTGCCGATCACCGCATTGCGCGAGACGCCGCCCAGCTCTTCAGCGATCTGGCTGGCAGTTGCGCCGCCTTCCCACATCTTGGTCAGCGTTTCGATCCGTTCGTCGGTCCAGCTCATCACAATTCCTGTTTCTTATACGCAGCGCAAGCGCGCGCGAGTGCTTGCCATGCAAGCGACCAGCCGATAGTCGCGGCAGCATGGCCAATCAACCTGTTATTAGCACATCCGAGCCCCTAGCGGGCGGCATTCGGCTAAGGGACTTTCCGAGCCAGGGGGTTCCCCTGATCCACAGAGTTAATCAGCTGGGGTTGTGGACGCTCTATGTCAAGGAGGTGCGCCGATTTATGAAGGTGCAGACCCAGACAATCTGGGCGCCTGCGATCACCACGCTGATGCAGCTTATCATCTTCACCGTTGCGTTGGGGCGCGGCGGGCGTGAGGTGCTGGGGGTTCCCTTCGCCACCTTCGTCGCCCCTGGGCTGATCGTGATGGGCATGATGAACAATGCCTTTGCCAACACCAGCTTCAATTTCCTCTCGGGCAAGATGCAGGGCACCATCGTTGATTACCTGATGCCGCCGCTGTCAGAGATTGAGCTGATGGCCGGTTTGATCGGCGCTGCGATGACTCGGGCGATCCTTGTGGGGCTCGCGCTGGCGTT
The DNA here is from genome assembly GCA_043758655.1 of Novosphingobium sp. Lineage (GTDB taxonomy): Bacteria > Pseudomonadota > Alphaproteobacteria > Sphingomonadales > Sphingomonadaceae > Novosphingobium. Next base: position 3,324 of record JAYVNC010000138.1, on the reverse strand, counting down.
GACGATGGCGTTCTATCCTGGTGTGCAGATTGCCGCGCCGCATATTTGGGCGATTTTGTGGTTCGGCCTGATGGGCGCGGCGCTGCTGTCGTTTGTTGGCCTGCTGTCATCGATGTGGGCGGAAAAGTTCGATCACAACGCGGCGATTACCAATTTCATCATCACGCCGCTGACCATGCTTTCGGGCACGTTCTATGTTATCAGCAACCTGCATCCTATCTTCCAGATGATAAGCCGCGCGAACCCGATCTTCTACATCATCTCCGGCTTCCGCTTCGGATTTTTGGGACAGAGCGACATCGGCGATACCACGCAGGCGGTGATGCAGGGCGCAGTGGGGCTTGGCGTGCTGAACCTTGCGCTAGGTGTGCTGACGTTTAGGTTATTGCGGAGCGGGTGGAAGCTGAAGAGCTAAGGGGGCGGTTGACCGGGTTAGCGGCGCCGCAAGCCTGCGCCTAATGCGTCAACCCGCGCCTCAGGCGATATTTCCCGCCTTCAAAATCATCGAACAGTTCATCGACAGAGGGATGTTCCACCGCGCCGCTTTCGCCGTCTTCGGTCAGGTTTTGCTGGCTGACATAGGCGATGTAGCTTGATTCGCCGTTTTCAGCGAGCAGGTGGTAATAGGGCTGCTCACGTTCAGGGCGGGCTTCCTTCGGGATCGATTCCCACCATTCCTCGCTGTTGGCGAAGACCGGATCGATATCAAAAACCACCCCGCGAAAGTCATACATCTTGTGGCGCACGACATCACCGATGGCGAACCGCGCTTTGGAATTGCGCGGTGCGTCGACGAATTTGCCGGCTTGCGGGGAATAAAACGAGGCACGCTCGATGCGGTTCATCGCGCCAATATAGGATTGTGCGACTGCTTAACAAGCAAAGTCTTGGCGTGATCCCCGAAAATCGGCGCGGGCAGGGCTTGGCAAGCGGGCCGCCTTGGGCTAACCGCGCCGTTCTTCGATCCGAGGGGCGTTTCGCCCCGCGCGTTAGCGATCTCACGGAGAGGTGGCAGAGTGGTCGAATGCACCGCACTCGAAATGCGGCATACCCGCGAGGGTATCCAGGGTTCGAATCCCTGCCTCTCCGCCAGAAGCCATAAGTTATTGAATTATAACGATAAAATTAGCAGATTGACGTTGATTTTCGGGTCTAAAACCACAGTTGAGCGTTGATTCACATGTCACGGGCGGGGACAAAGGTGGGGACGCGTGACGTCGTTCCCACCTTTCCTTAAATAGTTGATTTTATTCAATAGGTTGTTTTGCGCCATGATCGTTCGTTCGAATCCAATAACGGAATTCGAACCTAGGAAAAACGCGTTTTCCAGCGTGCAGCTGTCTATGTAAGGGAGATCAACGTGTGAACTTCTCGGCGCTTGACAAGATCTGACCACTCGTCCTTGCATCAATGAGAGGCACTGCTACGTCGCTCGCAACCGAACATATTTGGTTGAACATGATTGCCGCCATTTTCATTGGCACTGAGTCGCTTGTTATATACAGAAGCTCAACCCGGAGGATCATGACAGACAACAAAACCTTCAAGCTGCGATACATCGGTGCTCGTTTCGGAGGTGCCCGCCTGCCAGTGAACGTGCTGTCAGACTTGCCCGCTTTTCGAGACCTCCTTGTTTCCTTCGCGAAAGATATATGGAAGGAAAGCCACCTCGACCGGCAACGAGTTCCCAAGGGTTTCGACGCGAGCCTGACCTTAGATCTCACTGCGATTGAAGAAGGAAGTGCGGTCCCAAATTTAGTGTGGAGCCGAAAGACAGCCCAGGCAACACTACCTGGCTTCGAAGATGAACTTGAAGCCATCGTTGAGGAATCATATAGTTCAATTTTGGAACTATTTAATGGTGTTGCCCAAGGGTCCACCTCCCCCGAGCTGAGTTCCGAAAAATTACGGGCGTTGGACAAGTTCGGCGCGGGGCTGTGGAAGGGCGATCGCATTGAACTTCAATATCCAAGCGATGACCGCATTGTTTTTCTTGATGCTGAGCGCCGAAAGCGCCTAATAACTTCCGTTCGCGACACTTACAAGATCAGGCTAACTGGTTTTGGAACACTCGCATCCAACTCGCTCTATGGGCACATTATTGTCCGTACAGATAGGGGTGACATGTCCGTCCCTGTCGATCCTCAAGAGATTATTGACGATTTTGATGGTAGCTTGGATCAGTCGGTTCAGTACGACGTTCTAGTTGAGGTTGATCGTGCAGATCAGATTCGGAAAGTTCTGGAGGTTTTCGATATCGGCGTCGTCGACGCAAGCATTGAGGCCGGTGTGTTGAAGTGTCGCGAGCGACTCGCCGAGATCAGCAGATTGAAAGCCGGCTGGCACCACGGAGCGGCATTAGCCATTAACCCAATGGCCATCAAATCGGCAGAAACATTCATCAACGCTCGCCCCTCATTCGCTCCGGCGATCAATATCTATCCCAATGAAGAGGCTGGAGTGTTGATCGAACTTGAGGCCGGAGGTTGGGACATTTCGCTTGAATTTCACTTGAATGGCTCAATCGAGATGTACGGAATCGAAATTGCGGGCACCGATGAGATGGAACCGCAAATTTTTGTCGGCGATTCTGAACAGTTGCTCAATGAGTTTGATCTCAGGGTTGGAAACTGATGAGCGACAAGCTGATTGACTCCGCAGAAGTACTCTTTCGCCAAGTACACCCCGAACTAATCCAAGATGGTAATCCCGCCAGCAGTGGATTCCGCCCTAAAGTAAGCGACGAGAACTTGTTGTCAGTGGACCGGAGCGCTCTCACTTCAGCTGAGGCTGCTCACGCACTTTACACGATGAGTGGTCGGTTGTCCGCAGCTGTCTATGGAATTAGTGTCGCTGAATTTGATACTCAAAATGTTTCGTGCCGAGGAAATCCGACGTCGAAAACTGAAGCTGCAGAGGAAAATCCTGCTCACGCCGTTGCTGACTTTACCGCTCATGGCTCGAGCAAGCAAAAGACAATTGGCCAGAAACTCAAGAAAGCAGCGCTCGCTCGCGGACTGTTATATCCAGACGCTTCTGCTGTATCTGAGTAACACTTCCAATCCGCTAGCTTTCAACCGAGCAGGACCTTTTGAAATAGCGCGGGCGGTAAAATTGGGTGTAGGCTGCCAATTAACTCGATGGGATATGTCTATGATCTTCGCATTAATGCTTCTCGCCTCTGGTGTTCATCATCGGGTTCCGGTGGTGGTCTCTGCTGTTTGCTCGAAGCTTCACACAGACTTTAAGATTAACGAACAACAAATGTTCTGGTATCACAGCCAGTATCAGACGCTAATCGATTCAAACTTAGCTTTCTATAAG
>JAYVNC010000137.1:0-16158 GCA_043758655.1 Novosphingobium sp. | reverse complement strand
GTGGTTTCCGGAAGCGAATTCGGATAGCCCGCCGACCGCGATCATCGCATCAAGTAGCGTCATATTGGCGCGATAGGGCAGCGATGCGGGCTTAGCGGTTGCGCCGATCACGCGAACCTGCTGGCTGAACGTTCCGGCAAACTTGTTGACGATCACCGAGACCAGCGGATCCTGAATGTACTGCGAAAGCTGAAGTTTCAGGTCTTCCGCCAACATCGAAGGGGTTTTGCCAACCGCTGGCATATCGGTAATCAGCGGCGTGGTGATGCGCCCATCGGGCCGCACCTGCACCGCCGCGCCAAGTTCTGGGTTGCGCCATACGAAAATCGTCAACTCGTCCATCGGCCCGATAACGTATTCTTCGCCCGGGCCTTCCTGCATTGAGACAAACGATGCTGGTGGAAGCTGTGCGCCCGCGCCGCCGCCTGAGCAGCCACTGAGGGCCAAACTGGCTACAGCACTGCCGGCGAGCAGGCGGGAAAAGCGGTTGATCGGCATCGGCGCGCACCTTCGGTTGCGTCGGCGTGGCCAGTGCAGGGAAATCTTCCGTCCCGATCCCGCACAGTTCACGCCAACAGTTCACCGTCTGCTTTCGCCAAAAAGGGTGAATATACCGTTAGCCTTTATGCCCATTTCCGGTTTTCCGCGGAGTTTGTGAGCGGCGGTCCCATTGCGGGACAGGCTGGAGGCCAAGCCTAAATGAGCATTTCCAGCGCTGGGCCTTGCCCCAGAAACTGCGCAGGGCTGGCGGTTGCACCATAGGCTCCGGCGCAAAATACCGCGACAACATCGCCGACTTCGGCGTGCGGCAACCAGGCCTTATCGGCTAGCTTGTCTAACGGTGTGCACAGACAGCCGACGACACTGGCTTCCTCGCTCGCTTCGGCATCGAACCGGCTGGCGATAGCGACCGGATAATTGCGGCGCACCACCGTTCCAAAGTTGCCCGAGGCCGCCAACTGGTGGTGAAGGCCACCGTCGATAATGAGGAAAGTCTCCCCATGGCTGATCTTACGATCAACGATCCGGGTGAGGTAAACCCCTGACAAGCCAACGAGATAGCGGCCGAGTTCGATGCAGAAAGCGGTGTCCGTCAGTTCGGGCGGCAGATTGGCCAACCGCACTTTTAGCGCCGCGCCGATGCGTTCAACATCGAGCGGTTCATCGCCCGAAAAGTAAGGAATGCCAAAGCCGCCGCCGAGATTGCAATGCGGCAGCGCCACACTCGATTCGCGCGCCAACCTTGCCGCGAGGTCCAGTGCCTGCGCCTGCGCTTCGATCAACGCATCAGCGTCAAGCGCCTGACTTCCGGCATAAATATGAAATCCGCGCCACTCCGCGCCGGACTTCACCACTGCGCGGACCAAGGCGGGTACACGTTCGGCATCGACGCCAAACGGCTTCGCCCCGCCGCCCATTTTCATTCCCGAACCTTTGAGATCAAACTCAGGATTAACCCGAATCGCAAGGCGCGGCCTAAGGCCTTCTTGCGCGGCGATAGCGATGGCGCGAGTCGCCTCGCCTTCTGATTCGAGGTTAATGGTCACGCCGCTGCGAATGGCGGCGCGCAGTTCTGCATCGCGCTTCCCCGGCCCGGCAAAGCTAATCAGATGCGGGGCGATGCCAGCCTTGGTAACAATTTCCAACTCGCCGCCCGATGCGATGTCAAACCCGTCAACAAGCTCAGCCATAACCTTAAGCAAGGGCGGAAAAGGATTGGCCTTGATCGCGTAATGAATCGACAGCGCGTCTGGCATCGCAGCTCGCAATCGCGCCATGCAATCGCGAAGCATCCGCGCCGAATAGACGAACAGCGGGGTGTCGCCCGCCTCAGCTATCAGCGTCGAAACGGCGTGGCCATTAATCGCGAGCTCGCCATTGCTCACGCCAAAGCCTTGCGGGATCGGGCCGAGAGGCTTCATACTGCCACCTTCGATTGCAGTTCGAGCGCGAGGCCTGCACGGTCAATCTTGCCATTGGGGCCAATCGGCATGGCTGCGCGCCAGTGAATGACCTTTGGCTGCATAAAATTCGGCAGTTCCTGCATGAGTCTGCGTGGCAATTCTTCGATCGCGTCGGGGCTGCTCGCGGCGGCACGGACAATCAGGTGAACCGCCTGCCCCAGCCGTTCATCTTTAACCCCGAGTGCCACTGCTTCTGCCACCAGTCCAGTAGCCAGCGCGGCTTCTTCAACTTCCTGCGGGCTGATACGATTACCCGCAGACTTAATCATCGCATCGCGCCGTCCGGCAAAGTAAAGCAGCCCATCGGCATCGCGCCTCACCCGGTCGCCTGACCAAACCGCCGTCCCGCCATAGACCGAAGCGCGCGGGGCCGGTTTGAACCGTTCCGCCGTTCGCGCATCATCCTGCCAATAGCCATGCGCCACCAACGGCCCGCAATGAACTAGCTCGCCCTCCGCGCCGTCGGCAGTAACCTCGCCGTCATCATCAATTACGAGAATTTCCGCGTGAGGAATGGCTTTGCCCATAGATGTTGGGTGCAGTTCCACTAGTTCCGGGTCAAGATAGGTCGAACGAAACGCTTCGGTAAGGCCATACATCGGAAACAGCCGCGCCTGCGGGAAAAGTGCGCGCAAACGCCGCACCAGATCGGTGGTCAATGCGCCGCCGCTGTTGGTCAGCCGCCGAAGCGTGTCCGCTGATCCTTGGGGCCAATCAAGCTCGACCAGCTGCACCCACAGCGGCGGCACGGCGGCCAGCGTGGTGATGCCATGCCGCGCCACCGCCTTGGCCACATCGCGCGGAGCGAGGTAATCAAGCGGGACAACACAGCCGCCTGCAAACCAAGTCGAAAACAACTGATTTTGGCCATAATCGAACGACAATGGCAGCATAGCGAGCGTGCGATCATCTGCGGTAAGGCCAAGATAGGACGCCACAGATTCGGCCCCGAGCCACATATTGGCATGGCTGAGCATAACGCCCTTGGGCCGCCCGGTTGAGCCGCTGGTGTAGAGAATCGCCGCGAGATCATCGGGACCGGCGCTCGATAACGGCAATTCCGCGCCCAACTCCCGAGCCAAACCAAGCGCCTCGTCCTCCGCCAGCACCTGCACTCCAGCCGCATCGCCCGGTTCCAACGAGGCCAACCGCGCCGCCGTTCCAATTAACAAAGCCGCCCCGCTATCCGCCATGATATGCGCCACCTGCGCACGTTTGAGCAGTGGGTTGATCGGCACATGCACCAGCCCGGCCCGCGCGGCGGCAAGCGGCATTAGGCACGTTAATTCACCCTTCGCAGCCCAGCTCGCTACCCGCGCGCCGCGCTCAGGCACCTGCTCACGAAGCCAGCCTGCCAGCAACGCGATACCCGATCTTAAGTCCTTAAAGCTAAGCGTTCTGCTGCGCAGCACCAATGCCGCCGCATCATCTGCGCCAGCACTGGCGAGATGATCGATCGGCCGGGAATGAATTTCGGAGTGGGCGCGCGCGGAAATAGGTTTGCTCCAGAGGGGAAGTTTGCTCTTGGTTTCGGTCGAATATCACGACGATCTTAACATTGTCCAAGGCGATCCTGCCTTGCGCTTGCTGCTATGCCCCGTTGAAGCCTCCGCGCCGTTTGATCGACTGGCTTGGTGGCAGGCGATGGCAGGCGAATGCAGCATTAAACCGCTGCTCGCCGTGGCGCGCGATGGCGCTGATTGCGCTGTGCTTCCTCTCATGCGGGTTGGGCGCAGGATTGAGGCGCTAGCGAATTGGTACAGCTTCCGGGTTCGGCAGGTGGTCAGCCCCTCAGCCGATGCCGAGGGGCTGCTAACCGCGCTTGCGCGCGATCTTAAAAGCAAATCCGCCCACATCACGCTATCGCCCATGCCCGATGAGCAGCATGAAACCACGCAGCTGGCCGCAGCATTTCGGAATGCAGGATGGATGGTATTCCGTGAGGTTTGCGATACCAACCACGTCCTCCCCGTCGTGGGTCGCAGCTTCGCGCAATATATGGAAAGCCGCCCGGGCCCGCTCCGCACCACGCTGAAACGCAAGGGGCATAGGGTCACCGTTCGGCTCGAAACGGAGTTCTGCGAAGACTTATGGCGGGCCTATGAACGGGTTTATGCGAGCAGTTGGAAGCCGGAAGAAGGATCGCCCGCCTTCCTGCGCCGGTTCGCCGCTGAGGAAGGGGTAGCCGGGCGCTTGCGACTCGCTGTCGCCTATGCTGAAGGTGAGGCAGTTGCTGCGCAATTCTGGACAGTGGAGGGCGAAACTGCCTTCATCCACAAGCTCGCTCACACCGAAGCTTCCAAACCGCTGTCCCCCGGCACCACGCTCAGCGCCGCGCTGTTTGAACACGTGATCGATAGAGACAAGGTTTCGCTTGTCGATTTCGGCACCGGCAATGATGGCTATAAGCGCGATTGGATGGAGACGCAGCGCCTGCGCTACCGGCTTGATATGCTGCTCCCCGGATCACCCGGTAACTGGCCAACAATTACCCGGCATATGCTGCGCCGCCTTGCAGGCAAGGCCAACCATGGCTAGAGGCGCGACAGTGGCGGTGCAACCGCGCTTTCATGAGGGGTCCATGAGCACCGAAACCGACCGGATCCTGCGCGCGATCCTTGCCGATGTGCTGGGATTAAAGCCGCAACGGGTTGCCGCATTCGATGCGGACACCGGGCTGTTTGGCCACCTGCCAGAACTCGATTCGATGTCGGTCGCCGGGCTGCTCACCGAAATGGAAGACCGGCTCGGCTTCATCATTGATGATGACGAAATCGATGGCGAACTGCTCGAAACCTATGGCTCGCTGCTCGTCTTTGCCAAGGCCAAGCGCCGAAATTTGCCACCACACAAGTGATCGCCAGCTGGCCTTGCCCTACGGTTGATTGCGGCACGGCTGATGAATATGCCTTCGCCTTTGACAAGGCCCGCACGCACCGGCTGCTGATAATCCCCGCGCTATTCGATGAAGCCAACCGGATGCGGCGGCTGACGGTTGAAACGATGCGGCGGCTGGATCAGGCTGGGGTTGACTGTTTTTTGACAGACCTTCCCGGCTGCAATGAAAGCCAGCAGCCGCTGGCGCAAGTATCGCTCGATCACTGGTCAATCGCGATGCTCGCCGCCGCAAGCCACTTTCGGGCTACTCACGTGCTGTCTATCCGTGGCGGCGCGCTTGTGGTGCCGCAAGATCTGCCCGGCTGGCGCTATGCCCCGGTGGGGGGCGCGTCGATCCTGCGGCAAATGCTGCGCATGCGCATTCTGACGGCGCGCGAGGCCGGGCGTGAGGAAACGCAGGGCGGTTTGCTCGAAAGGGGCCTGCGCGATGGGCTGGACCTCGCCGGTTTTCCGCTATCGCCCGTAATGGTCGCTGGCCTGCAAAACGCGGCCCCGCCCGAAGGCACCGAGCAATCGATCATTGGGCAGGATATGCTCGGCGGCGGCGCGCTGTGGCTGCGCGCCGAGCCTGACGAAGATCGCGGACAGGCCGATGCGCTCGCTGCGGTGATTGCCTTGGGGATCAGGGCATGACCCGGCGGCATGTCACTTTCGATTGTGAAGGTTCAGCCTGCGTCGGCACAGTCGATGAAGCCTCGGGAACTACCGGACTGCTCATTGTATCCGGCGGCAACGAGCTGCGCAGCGGGGCGTGGAATGGGCAGGCTTTGCTCGCAGATGCGGTCGCCGCTGCCGGCTATCCAGTGTTCCGATTTGACCGCCGCGGGGTGGGCGATAGCGAAGGCAGCAATGATGGTTTTCGATCCAGTGGCGATGACATTGCGGCGGCACTCGCGGCTTTTCGTGCTGAGGCTCCCCGTGTTTCGCGCATCGCCGCATTTGGCAATTGCGATGGGGCATCTGCGCTGATGCTGGCGCGCGGCAAAGGCTGCGATGGGCTGATACTGTCAAACCCTTGGACCATCGAGGGCGATAGCGATGCGCCGCCGCCCGCTGCGGTTCGTTCGCATTATGCCCAGCGGCTGAGAGATCCGAAGGCGGTGTTGCGGCTGCTCAAGGGCAAGGTTTCGCTTGGCGGGTTGTTTGCCTCGCTGCGTGATGCGCTTAAGCCCGCGCCTGCTCCTTCAACTTTGGCGGGCGAAGTCGCGGCGGGGCTCAAGGCTTTTGCAGGGCCAGTGACCATTCTGTTGGCGGGGCGTGATCGCACCGCGCAGGCGTTTGAGGCTGGCTGGGATAAGGCTGATCCCCGCTTGCGGCGCTGCGCTGGGGCCAGCCACAGTTATGTCGAGGCGCAGGATTGGCTTTTGGGGCAGGTGTTGGAAGGATTGGGGCAATTGTAGCGCGGGTGCTTCGACAGGCTCAACCCAACCCCACAAATCACCCAACCTTCGCAGCAAATTCCCGTTCAGCTATAAATCGCTCAGCATCAAGCGCCGCCATGCAGCCAGTCCCCGCGGCGGTTACCGCCTGGCGATAGATGTGGTCCATAACATCACCGCAGGCAAACACCCCGGGAAGAGCCGTCTTCGGCGTCCCCGCCTCCACGATGATGTAGCCGTTGGCATCAAGCTCCAACTTGTCCTTGAACAGCTCAGTTGCCGGCGCGTGGCCGATGGCGACAAATGCGCCGTCGGTGGGAATCACCGAAACCTCGCCGGTCACCGTGTCGATTACCTCAACCCCGGTCAGCCCGCCCGACAACGGATCGCCAACGAAACGCCGCACAGCCTTGTTCCATGCCACCGACACCTTCTCATTGGCGAACAACCGGTCTTGCAAAATCTTTTCAGCGCGGAATGAATCGCGGCGGTGGATAACGGTGACATCGGGCGAATGGTTGGTCATATAGAGCGCCTCTTCCACCGCAGTGTTGCCGCCGCCGATCACCACAACCTTTTTGCCGCGAAAGAAAAACCCGTCACAGGTGGCACAAGCGGATACGCCCTTGCCGCTGAGTTCTTGCTCGCCATCCACGCCGAGCCATTTGGCCTGAGCCCCGGTTGCGATCACCAGCGTTTCGCCCTCATAAATGTCGCCTGAATCTCCCGTCGCTCGGAATGGTGAGGATGACATGTCGATGTCGACGATTGTGTCCCACATCATCCGCGTACCGACATGCTCAGCCTGCGCCTGCATTTCCTCCATCAGCCACGGGCCCTGAACAACATCGCGAAAGCCGGGGTAATTCTCGACATCCGTGGTGATCGTTAGCTGCCCGCCCGGCTGCAACCCCTGAACAACAATCGGCAACATGCCCGCACGCGCGCCATAGATCGCCGCTGATAGCCCAGCAGGGCCAGATCCAACGATCAGCATGCGGGTGGTGTGGATGGTCATATGTTCGAATCCCTGTTGCGGACCGGCGAAATAGGGACTTGCGGGTGATAATGCCAGTTCGCTGCCGAAATTTGCACCCGATCCAGCCTTCACACCTCAAGATTATTTATTGCTATTGAGAACGCCTCGCATTAGCGGGCGCGTAGTAAAACAGGAGCCGACATGATTCGCCGCAACACCATCAGCGCCGCTGCCTGCCTTTTGAGCCTGACCGCACTGCCCACTATCGCCCACGCTGCCCCCGGTCTTGGCGGTGAAGTTTACGGCGCGACAATCGAACCGCACGAGATTGAGATTGAAACGCGCTATGGCATCCTCACCGGCGGGCCAGATGCAGGCGAAGACAATTTCCGGCTTGAGGTGGGTTACGGCATTACCGGCCATACTCGCATCGCCGCAGTGGCGGAATTTGAAAAGGAACCCGGCCAGCCCCGCAAGCTTGAAGCGTTCAGCTTGGAGGTCATTCAAAACGTCGCCCGCATCGGCCCGATTGATGTCGCACTTTACGGCGAATTCGAGGCGGTGAGTGGCGGTACAGACAAGGCCGAAGGCAAGCTGCTGCTCGAATACCGTGATCGGATTACTGATGTGCGGTTCAATCTTATCGCATCAAAACCGCTTCAAACTGGGGCGCTGGTGGAACTGGGCTATGCGGCTTCCGCCGACGTATCCGTCGCCGATAATCTGCGGATCGGCGTCGCGGCATTTGGTGATCTTGGCTCGTTCCGCCAATTTGCGCCTTATGCCGAACACTTCGCCGGCCCCAACATCAAATTCGGCATCAAGGGCCTTGGCGTGCCGCTAAAGGTGGAGACGGGATACCTTTTCGCGTTTGGAGCAGCCAAGGCAGATGCCACCGGCATGTTCCGGCTCAACCTTGAACTGGAGCTGTGATTGACGCGGGCCTGCACCTCAGCCAATCACGCGAGCCATGACTATACCCGGCCCGTACTCGAACAGTTTCATTTCGCAGCGGCTTAAGCTGCACTATGTCGATTGGGGCAATCCCGATGCCCCGCCGCTGGTATTGCAGCATGGCGGGCGCGATCACTGCCGATCATGGGACTGGGTCGCGCGCGAGATGGCGAAGGACTGGCACGTTATCGCCCCCGATCTGCGCGGACACGGCGATAGCGCTTGGTCGCCCGATGGTGACTATACGTCGCCTGCTTTTGTTTATGATTTTGCCCAGCTTGTGCACTCGCTGGGGGCGGATCAGGTGACGGTCATTGCCCACTCGCTCGGCGGCAACATCGCCACGCGGTTTACCGGGCTCTACCCCAACAAGGTGCGCAAGCTGGTCAACATCGAGGGACTAGGGCCCTCGCCCAAGGTCCTTACCGAACGTGCCGATAGGACCACGGCGGATTTTCTGCGCCAGTGGATCGAGGACAAGCGCAAGGCATCGGGCCGCATGCCGCGCCGCTATCCAAACCTTGAGGCGGCCTTTGCCCGGATGAAGGAGGAGAATTCGTTCCTCTCCGACGAGCAGGCACGGCACCTGACAATCCACGGTGCGAGCCGAAATGAAGACGGTTCGTGGAGCTGGAAGTTTGACAACTACCTCAACGTCTGGCCGCCTGTTGATCTGGCGCAGCATGATGTTGAAGCGCTGTGGGCGGCGATCACCTGCCCGGTTCTGCTGCTCTATGGTGCCGATTCCTGGGCTTCAAACCCCGAACGCGATGGCCGCGCCGCCCATTTTCGCGATGGCCGGGTGGTGGAATATGACAAAGCCGGTCATTGGCTGCACCACGATCAGCTTGATCGGTTTCTGGGCGATGTGAAGGCGTTCCTCAAGGATTAGACCTGTGAGGTTGTACTGCTGCAACCCCAACATTACATTTATTCCCCTTGCTGATATTAGCATTGCTTAGTATCGGCGCAGGGTCAGTGCGGCCAGTCTCGCCGCCACGGAGTTCGCAGTGGACGACAAGCTTGAAATCGACGACGCAGATACGGGTAAATCGAAGCTCCGCCGCCCGCTGATGATCGGCGGATTGCTGATAGCTGTTGCGGTTGGCGTGTGGTTCTACCTCTCTGGTGGACGCTATGTCGAAACCGACAATGCGCAGATGCAAACCGGCAAGGTCATGATCGCTGCAAATGTCAGCGGCAAGGTGATTGCGGTTGAGGTTCAGGAAAACCAGTTCGTTCGCAAGGGCGATGTCCTGTTCCGCATTGATGGCGCGGGTTTTCAGGCGAATATGGATGAAGCACAGGCGGGCCTTGCCGGTGCCATCGCCGATATTGGATCAGTGCGCGCGGATATGGCCGCGTCCCAAGCTGAAATTGTCCGCGCTGAGGCCCAACTGGCCTTCGCCCGCGCCGATGCGAGCCGTCAGCGCGCCTTGGCCAAGGACGGAATTTCATCGCAACAGCAGGTTGACGTGGCCGATCTTTCGGTGCGCAACGCGCAGGCATCAATTGCTGCCTCGCGCGCCAAAGCCGCCTCAATCGCATCGAAGCTGCCAGCAGGCGCAAGTCTGGCGCAACCCGCCCCCCGTCGCGCTTCAGCTATGATCGAACGCGCGCAGCTCGCGCTCAACGATACCGTGGTGCGCGCGCCCCAAGATGGCGTGGTTACCAAAGTGAGCCAGTTGCAGGTCGGTTCCTATGTCACCAGCGGCAAGCCCCTGTTTGTTCTCACTGGAACGCATTATTGGGTTGAGGCGAACTTCAAGGAAAACCAGTTGCGCTACATGCGGCTGGGTCAGCCAGTTTCTGTGAAGATCGATGCCTTTCCCGATTTCGATATCAAGGGTCACGTTGAAAGTTTCAGTCCCGGCACTGGCAACAGCTTCTCCGTGCTCCCGGCAGAAAACGCCACGGGCAATTGGGTGAAGGTTACCCAGCGGCTGCCGGTGATCGTTTCGGTCGATAACCTGCCCAAAGACGTGCCACTCCACGCAGGGCTGAGCGTTGTCGCGACGGTTGATACCGGGCATCAGCGCAGGCTTCTTGGCGCAGACACACCAGCATTATCGCCGCGCGGCGCAGCTGTGGCGCAGCATTGATCCGGCGATGAAACGCGCAATCGCCCCGATGCTCACGTTGGCCTTGCTCGGCGGATGCAAAACCGTTGGGCCAGATTTTCAGCGCCCGGCTGCACCTTCCCCGAGCGCCTATGCCGCGTCGATTCACAACGCGCGCGGGCCTGTTGCGGCGCTTGGCGAAGGTCCGCAAGGACAATGGTGGCAGGCATTCGGATCGCCCGAGATTAACGCACTCGTAGCGCGCGCGCTGGCAGGCAACCAGACCCTCGCCGCGAGCATGGCCACGCTCGATAAGGCGCGCGAGCAGGTCAAGGCCGCGAATGGTCGCCTTCAGCCACAGGTCAGTGCCAGCGGCAATGTCCAGCACGAAAAAGTCAACCTTTCCGCCTTTGGGTTCGATCCCAGCGCCTTTGGCATAAACCTCGGCAACCCCGAATTCACCCTGTTCTCGGTCGGGGGCGGAGTGAGTTATGACCTCGATCTGTTCGGCGGAGGCCACCGCGCGGTTGAGCAAGCCGCTGCCGATGCCCAAGCGCAACTTCATGAAACCGAAGCCGCGCACCTGACTATCGCCGGGCGCGTGGTGATGCAGGCACTAATGATCGCCGCGCTCAATGATAGGATCGCCGCGCAGCAGGTGCTGGTCAGCGAAGATCAGCACAATGTTACGCTGACTGAGCGCAAGCGTACGGGCGGAACCGGCACGCTGGTCGAAGTGCTCATCGCGCAGCAGCAAATGGCGGCAGACAAAGCCGGGCTGCCGCAGCTTGACCAGCAGCGCGCCGAAGCGCGCGATCTGCTCGCGGTGCTGCTTGGAGTAACGCCGGGTCAACTTGGCGCGACCGATCTGTCGCTGGGATCGCTAACGCTATCGGCGCAGGTGCCGGTGACCATGGCTTCGGAACTGGTGCACAAGCGGCCCGATATTCTCGCCGCCGAATCGCGGCTTCATGCGGCCACTGCGGCAATTGGCGTGGCGCAGGCCAAGCTTTACCCCAGCGTCACACTCGGCGCATCGTTTGCGCAAATGGCGCGGCATCCTGAGGAAATTTTCAACTGGTCCTCGAACAGCTTCAACTTGATCAGTGGCATTACCGCGCCGATTTTTGATGGCGGCCGTTTAAAGGCCGGGAAGCGCGGTGCCGAGGCTGAGGCCCGCGCCATTGCCGCGCGCTATCGGCAAGCGGTGCTTGAGGCATTCGGCCAAGTTTCTGACCTACTATCGGCGCTAGAAAACGATTCGCGCTCGCTCGCCCTGCAGAATGAGGCGGCCGGGGTGGCCGAACAGTCGCTCAATCTTTCGCGCCGCAGTTTCAACGTTGGCAATACCGGAATTATGCAAGTGATTGAGGCCAGCCGCGGGGTTGAACGTAGCAAGATCGGCCTCGTCGATGCCCGCGCGCGGCAGTTCGTCAACGTCGCGCGACTTTATGTCGCGACGGCCGGGGGGTGGACCCCGCCGCCCGCCCCTTGATCCTGCATGGGGATTAAATCCCCATGCACAGATACTTCAGCTCCATATAGTCATCGAGCCCGTGCCGCGAACCTTCGCGCCCCAGTCCTGACATTTTCACCCCGCCAAACGGTGCAACTTCGGTTGAGATCAACCCGGTGTTGATCCCAACAATCCCGGTTTCAAGTGCTTCTGCCACACGCCATACCCGGCCAAGATCGCGCGCATAGAAATAAGCGGCGAGGCCGAATTCGGTATCATTAGCCATGGCAATCGCATCAGCCTCGTCCGTAAATCTGATCACACCGGCGAGCGGCCCGAAGGTTTCCTCGCGCGCCAACATCATGTCAGACTTCACATTGGCGACCACAGTCGGCTCAAAATATGTGCCGCCGAGCGCGTGGCGCTTGCCGCCAGTGAGCAGTGTTGCGCCGCCAGCTAGGGCATCGGCCAGATGTTCCTCGGTCTTCTCAACCGCGGCCATATCGATCAGCGGACCGATCACAGTTCCGGCGTCCATGCCATAGCCAATAGCCATCGCCCCGGCCTTCGCCGCCAGCTTCGTGACGAATTCATCATAGACCGAATCCTGCACATAAAACCGGTTGGTGCACACGCAGGTCTGCCCGCAATTGCGGAATTTTGACACGATTGCGCCTTCAACCGCTGCATCAATATCGGCATCGTCAAACACGATAAACGGCGCGTTTCCGCCGAGTTCCATCGAGGCCTTTTTCACCGTTTCCGCGCATTCACGCAGCAATTGAACGCCGATTTTGGTCGATCCGGTAAAGGTGATCTTGCGCACCTTGGGGCTGCTGGTCAGCGCGCCGCCGATGGCCTGCGCCGAGCCAGTGACGACGTTGAACACACCCGCCGGAACGCCCGCTTCTTCGGCCAGTGCGGCCAGCGCCAGCGCCGAATAGGGAGTCTGCGAAGCGGGCTTGAGCACCATCGTGCAGCCCGCAGCCAGCGCAGGACCAAGCTTACGCCCGATCATCGCGCTGGGGAAATTCCACGGGGTGATCGCCGCGACCACGCCAATGCCTTGCTTGATCGTCACCACCCGGCGGTTGGCAGCAAAGGTCGGCACAACCTCGCCATAGGAACGCTTTCCTTCTTCCGCGAACCATTCGATGAAGCTGGCGGAATAGGCAATTTCGCCCTTGGCCTCGGCAAGCGGCTTACCTTGTTCGCGGCTCAGCAGTTCGCCTAAGTCATCCTGATTGGCCATCATCAGATCGAAGAACCGCCGCATAATCTTCGCGCGTTCGCTTGCCAGCATCGAACGCCAGCCCGGAAGCGCCGCCTCCGCCGCATCAATCGCCCGCACGGTTTCGGCCGCGCCCATGTTCGGCACCGTGCCGAGCAGAGTGCCCTTGCCCGGATCATTGACGTTGATCGTGTCGCCACTGTCAGCATCGCACCACTTGCCATCAATATAACACTGCTGCTTCAGGAACTGGGTGTAACTCATCACGACCTCGCACAATCTGGGAAGCGCCGCCTCTGCGCGGAAAATAGCTTGCCGTCCAGCCTCTGCAGCGCATAATCCGATGATCGGTTGCCCACCGTAAGTGTGGCCTGCTCCAGACACGCTAGTGGCGCTGAGCACCACGGCAGAACCTACCGAGCTGCGTCACGCTTGTGCGTCTGAACTTCCGTAGCATTATGCCCTGATAAAAGAATACCGACATCAGATTGAACCCTATTGTGGGCCCGTTAAGCGCGCGGGTAAACCGGGTAATTGCCTGAATGGCAGGCGGTGCTACAGCAGGGTTCAGCCTGTGCGACCGCACTAGGTTAAACGTGCGGGCACGCTCTAATGAGGCAAATTTATGACCGAAGGACTGTCCATACCTTTTCTGCTTGGATACTGGCAGCCCTTGCTTTGTATGCGTGGCACAATGTCAAAGACACTAATCAACCCCCTGCTACGCCGCCTTGGTAGCATACCCGCATGAACGGACCGCTCGATTGGTATGCAGCGATTTCCGGGGTTATTGCCGCCGCGATGATCGCCTGGGACCACAGCCGCAGGGCAAGTGGCTGGGCATTTGCGCTGTTCTGCACCACCTCGCTCGCGTGGATCGCCACCAGCGTTATCAACAACACGCCGCCGTTGCTCGCGCAGAATGTCATAATGCTGGGGATCAACGGCCTCGGCGTTTACCGCTACCTCATTCGCAAGAAGCCCAAATCATGAGCGCCCCCGTTCTTCCCACCACGCTGAACATAGATTCGCCCGAGGCGCAGCAGCGCGCGGCTCACAACCGGGGGCTGGCGCAAACGTTGCGTGCAA
The DNA here is from genome assembly GCA_043758655.1 of Novosphingobium sp. Lineage (GTDB taxonomy): Bacteria > Pseudomonadota > Alphaproteobacteria > Sphingomonadales > Sphingomonadaceae > Novosphingobium. The sequence goes on along the minus strand of JAYVNC010000137.1, from coordinate 2,148 downwards.
AAGTTGCCGAGGCGGCGCTGGGCGGCAATGAGAAGAGTCGGGAGCGCCATACATCGCGCGGCAAGCTGCTTCCGAGGGGGCGCGTCGAACGCCTGCTCGATCCCGGCTCACCGCTGCTTGAGCTGGGGCAACTGGCCGCAGACGGCGTCTATACCGAAGAGGGCGGCATTCCCGGCGCGGGGATTATCACTGCGATTGGCCGGGTTTCAGGGCGGCAATGTATGATTGTCTGCAACGATGCGACGGTGAAAGGCGGGACTTACTATCCGCTGACCGTCAAGAAGCACCTGCGCGCGCAGGAGATTGCTGAGGCGAACCACCTGCCCTGCATCTATCTTGTCGATAGCGGCGGCGCGAACCTGCCTCACCAGGCCGAGGTGTTTCCGGATCGCGATCATTTCGGGCGGATATTCTTCAATCAAGCGGTGATGTCGTCAAAGGGCATCGCGCAGATCGCCTGCGTTATGGGCAGCTGCACCGCGGGCGGCGCCTATGTTCCGGCGATGTCTGACGAGAGCATTATCGTGCGCAATCAAGGGACGATCTTCCTTGCAGGTCCGCCGCTGGTAAAGGCCGCAACCGGCGAGGAAATCAGCGCCGAAGACCTTGGCGGCGGCGAACTGCACAGCCGCAAATCGGGCGTCACCGATCACCTCGCTGAGAATGACGAACACGCGCTGACCATCGTCCGCGATATTATCTCACACCTTGGTCCGGTGCACCAGCACGGCCTGCCGCTCAAAGAACCGCGCCCGCCGAAATATGATGCCGAAGATCTCTATGCGATCGTTCCCGACGATGTCCGCGCCCCCTACGATGTTCACGAGGTTATCGCCCGGCTGGTCGATGGCAGCGAGTTCCACGCGTTCAAAGCGCTCTACGGCTCCACCCTCGTTTGCGGTTTCGCGCACATCTGGGGGATGCCGGTGGCGATCTTGGCCAACAACGGCGTGCTGTTCTCCGAAAGCGCGGTCAAAGGCGCGCATTTCATTGAACTCGCCTGCCAGCGAAAAGTGCCGCTGCTGTTCTTGCAGAACATCTCGGGCTTCATGGTCGGCGGCAAATATGAGGCGGAAGGCATCGCCAAGCACGGGGCAAAGCTGGTGACGGCAGTTGCCACCGCCACCGTTCCCAAGATCACTGTGTTGATCGGTGGCTCCTTTGGTGCAGGCAATTACGGCATGTGCGGCCGGGCCTATGCGCCCAGATTTCTGTTCACCTGGCCAAACGCGCGCATATCCGTGATGGGCGGCGAGCAAGCGGCGTCTGTCTTGGCAACAGTCCACCGCGATGCAGACAAATGGACTCCTGAGGAGGCGGAGGCATTCAAGGCCCCGGTGCGGCAGAAGTATGAGGATGAGGGCAATCCTTACTACGCCACCGCAAGGCTGTGGGATGACGGGGTGATTGATCCAGCGCAAACACGCGATGTGCTGGGGCTGGCCTTGGCGGCGAGTTTGGAAGCGCCGATGCCCGAGAGGCCCCAGTTTGGGGTGTTTAGAATGTGATGACACGCGATGTTGCTCAGATGGTCACCACTGATCATTCGTGGACGATTGCGGCGGTCGTTCTCATTCTCGGCTATTGTCTGATTAGCGTGACGCTGACCTATCGCTATATCATCGGCGGCGACATTCGCGGATTTCGCGCGCGTTTGCGGGAGCGGGCGCGGTTGTGTTTGGCGCGGACCGGCTATGTCGGCGCGCTGATTTCGCGGCACACGGTGCTGCTCACGGCAAACGTACTGGTGCTCAACCTGTCGCTCAATCTGCTCTCTCTGATCAAGCAGATGGAGGACAGTTCAGACGCCAATCAAATGCTTCAAAATGGGCTGCACGTCCTAGCAGCGGTTTGCATCGGATCGGTGGCAATAATCGCGGCTATTACTTTTGCCCTGTGCAACGAGATCGCCCGCCAAGCAGAAGATGAGCAATGAGCGTTAGAGAAGGCATGCTCCCTTCCCCCACTAAACCCAAGATCCTCACCCTGCAGGCGGGCCGGGCATTGGCGGCGCTGGCGGTGGCATTTCACCACGCCGCGCTCGCCAGCGCCGGGTTTCATGGGCCGTTCTATGGCGAGAATGCGCTCACTTTGGGCTATCTGGGGGTCGATTTTTTCTTCGTGCTTTCGGGCTTCATCATCGCCCAC
>JAYVNC010000136.1:0-1693 GCA_043758655.1 Novosphingobium sp. | reverse complement strand
CCCTTGTCAACTTGCGCCCGCCCCCCTAGGGCCCGGCCACCATGGCCGCACCGATCCTAAGCTGGGAGGGCCTGAGCCTCCACCACGGCTCGGGCTGGCTCTTCAAAGACCTTGATGTGCATATTGGTGAGCGGGACCGGCTGGCGCTGATTGGCCGCAACGGCGCGGGCAAAACCACGCTGCTCAAGGTAATCGCCGGACAGATTGAGGCAGACAAAGGCACCCGCTCGGTCCGCCCGGGGATCAAGATAGTCACCCTCGAGCAGGATCCATTTTTCACCGGCTATGACACGCTGATGGACTTCGCGCTGGCGGGCAAAGACGCCCCGCCGCGCCACGAGGTTGCGGCTATCGCAAGCCAGCTCGGCATAGATATGGCCCGCCCGGCTGACAGCGCCAGTGGCGGTGAGCGGCGGCGGGCGGCACTGGCGCGCGCGCTGGCCACTGACCCCGACTTGCTGCTGCTAGATGAGCCAACCAACCACCTCGATCTGGCGGCGATTGAATGGCTCGAAGGCTGGCTTTCGCGCTTCACCGGCGCGTTTGTCGTTATCAGCCATGACCGCACGTTCCTCACCCGGCTGACGCGCGCGACGCTGTGGATTGATCGCGGGGCGATGCGCCGCAAGGAGGTTGGTTTTGGCGGGTATGAGGCTTGGGAAGACGCGGTCTATGCCGAAGAAACCCGCGCCGCAGAACGCATGGATGCGCGGCTGAAGCTCGAAGCGCACTGGCTTGAACGCGGGGTTACGGCGCGGCGCAAGCGCAACCAGGGGCGGCTGGAAAAGCTGTGGGAAATGCGCGCGGCGCGGGCGGCGATGCTCACCCCGCAAGGCGTCGCCAAGATCGCGCTCGGCAGCGACGAAGTTAAAACCAAGGCGGTGATCGTTGCTGACAAGGTGACCAAGCGCTTCGGAAACCGCACGATTATCAAGGACTTTTCACTGCGCATTACGCGCGGGGACCGGATCGGCATTGTCGGATCGAACGGCGCGGGCAAAACAACTCTGCTCAAACTACTCACCGGCGAATTGGTCCCCGATGAGGGCAAGATAACCCTCGCAAAGACCCTCAACGGGGTGATGATAGACCAGCAGCGCAGCTTGCTCTCCCCCGAGAAAACCCTGCGCGATATTTTGGCCGATGGCGGCGATTGGGTCGATGTCCGGGGCGTTCGCAAGCACGTGCAGGGCTACCTCAAGGACTTCCTGTTTGAGCCCGGCCTGATCGAGGCCAAAGTCGGCACGCTCTCGGGCGGCGAGCGATCCCGGCTTCTGCTGGCGCGCGAATTCGCCCGGCTCTCCAACCTGCTGGTGCTCGACGAGCCGACCAACGACCTCGATCTCGAAACACTCGACCTGCTGCAAGAAGTGATCGCCGATTATGATGGCACCGTGCTCATTGTCAGCCATGACCGTGATTTCCTTGATCGGACGGTGACGGTGACCTTGGGGCTCGATGGTTCAGGCAAGGTCGATATTGTTGCGGGTGGTTATGCCGATTGGGAAAAGCAGCGCAATCAGAAGGTTGTTGGGGCTTCAAAATCGACAAAGCCAGCATCCGCTGCCGCACAACCTCACCCTGCATCACCCCCGCGCAAGGGCAAGCTAACCTACAAAGACCAGCGCGATTACGATCTCCTCCCCGCCCGCGTCGAGGAACTGATCGCCCAAATCGCCCGCGACGAAGCGGC
>JAYVNC010000135.1:0-5539 GCA_043758655.1 Novosphingobium sp. | reverse complement strand
TAGCCGGTGCCGTGGCCATCATCATAGGCGGGCGATGGCCGCGCGACGTCATCGATCAGCGCCATCATACCCGCGCATTCACCGGCATCAAGAAAGTCACTGATCGCGAACAGTTCCACGGTCTCGCACGGCACCTGATAAACCCCCGGATCGGCGAGCAGCCGCGCGCGCACCAGTTCACCGACGCGGGCGAGCGCCTTACGATCAGGATTGGGGAGGACTTCGGCTTTGCTGGTCATTGCCGCGCTGTGATTAAAGCGCCGCACGCGCGCGGCAAGTCAAAATCTGCCGACAACGCCGCAAACCACGAAGGGCCCCCGCCATTGCTGGCGAGAGCCCTTGTACTTGGCCCACTCGGCCAAAACGCTTACCAAAAGAAGTCGTAGATCACGTCTTCCACTTGGCCGTTGTAGATATTCACCAGCACGGCATCATCATAGTACCGCACCCAGCGATAGGGTCCGTATGCCTGTGGCAGGCGGTACGTCCAAGGATTGTCGATGATATAGTCCGATCCGAAGAACAGGCTGTTCAACGAGAAACCGATTGTCAGGCGGCGATACGAATAGCCGCGATAGGGCGAATAGTAGCTGCCGAGCTGAAAGATTGAGCGGTTTTGATTGCGGTAGCCGTTCCAGTTGTAGCGATTATCCCGCCGCCAATCGCGGTTCCAGTTCTGGTTGTAGTTCTGGTTGTAACCGCCGTTCTGGTTGTAGCCCCAGCTCTGGGTGTAGCCGCGATTCTGGTTGTACCCGCGATTTTGCGTGTAGCCATACTGGGTGTTGTTGTTCCAGTTGCTGCCGTTATTGCCGCGCCAGCCATCGTTTCCGCGCCAGCCGTCATTGCTGCGCCAGCCATCGTTTCCGCGTGCACGGTCATCGCGGCGCTCATCGTGCCGATCATGATCGTTTCCGCGCCAGTTGCCAGCCTGCTGGCCGCCTTCCACGCCACGATTTTGCAGGACCGTACCCGGCTCCTGCCGACCGTTCCAACCGCGCCGCTGCTCGGCCTGTTGGGCCTGAGGTGACTGCTGAACCTGAGGCGCTTGCGGTGCCTGCGTGCGCTGCTGCCAGCCGCCACCATTCTGCGAGCCGCCATTCCAGCCGCCACTGTTTCTGCCGCCCCAACCACCGCGAGACTCCGCCTGAGCCTGAGCCTGCGGGGCTGGTGCCATCACGATCGGAGGCACAGCCTGCTCGCTGCGCTGCTGCCAACCGCCACGGCCCGCGCCTTCGTTTCCGCCACGCGCGTCACCTTCATTTCCGCCGCGATCGCCGCCATTCCAACCGCCCTGTTGCGGGGCAGCCTGCGCCTGAACTTGGACTTGAGCCTGTGCTTGGGGTGCTTGAACCTGAGGCTGCTCCTCGCCGCCACGTTGACCGCCACCCCGGTGCATTCCAGCACTTTCGTCGCCAACACTTTCATCGCCGGGCCGGGCCATCGCCGCATTCGGCAAAACCATCAATACAATCCCAGCCGCCAAGGCAGCCATTCCGCTCGATTTCAAGATCTGCTTCACAGCCATGACCGCCATACTCCATCCCACGTGCCACGACTCTCGCGGCGACTATGGAGTGATAGTTAATCGTGCTCCGCTGTCGGGAAACTGAATGGAGTTGATAGCTTTCCGTTCAGGTTAGGGGGCTATTTTCTGACGATTAGCGCGTCAACTTCTTATAAGCCAACCTCGTCGGTCGATCCGCAGCATCGCCCAGCCTGCGCCGCTTATCTTCCTCATAAGCCTCGAAGTTCCCCTCGAACCATTCCACATGGCTATCGCCTTCAAACGCCAGAATGTGCGTCGCCAGCCTGTCCAAGAAGAAACGGTCATGCGAGATCACCACGGCGCAACCGGCGAAGTTTTCGATTGCCTCTTCCAGCGCGCGCAAGGTCTCCACGTCCAGATCATTGGTCGGCTCATCGAGCAGCAGCACGTTGCCGCCGGCCTTCAACATCTTGGCAATATGCAAGCGGTTGCGCTCACCGCCGGATAGCTTGCCGACGTTCTTCTGCTGGTCCTGCCCCTTGAAGTTAAACGCGCCAACATAGGCCCGCGTCGACATTTCCTGCTTGTTTACCGTCATATAATCGAGCCCGTCAGAGATTTCCTCCCAGACGTTCTTGCTGGCATCGAGATGATCGCGGCTTTGATCGACAAAGCCCAGCCGCACGGTCGAACCGATGACGATCTCGCCCGAATCCGCTTTCTCCTGCCCCGTGAGCAGCTTGAACAGCGTCGATTTGCCCGCGCCGTTTGGCCCGATGATGCCGACGATGCCGCCCGGTGGCAGCAGGAAGTTCAGGTCTTCAAACAGCAGCTTGTCCCCATAAGCCTTGCTCAGGCCCTTGGCCTCGATCACCTGACTGCCGAGCCGCTCGGGCACCTGAATGATGATCTGCGCCTTGCTCGCCATCCGGGTTTCGCTCGATTTGACCAGCTCATCGAACGCCTTGATGCGCGCCTTGCTCTTGGTCTGGCGGCCCTTGGTGCCTGCGCGGATCCATTCGAGCTCGTCCTTGATCGCCTTCTGCTTGCTCGAATCCTCGCGCTCTTCCTGCTCAAGCCGCTTCGATTTGCTCTCAAGATAGGTCGAATAATTGCCCTCATAGGGAAAGTATTTTCCGCGATCCAGTTCGAGAATCCAGCCGACGACGTTATCAAGGAAATAGCGATCGTGGGTGATCATCAGCACCGCGCCTGCATAGTCCTTCAGATGCGTTTCCAGCCACAAAACGCTCTCCGCATCGAGGTGGTTGGTCGGTTCATCGAGCAACAGGATGCCGGGCTTCTGAATCAGCAGCCGGGTGAGCGCGATGCGGCGCTTTTCACCGCCCGAAAGATTGTCCACCGCCCAGTCACCCGGCGGGCAGCGCAGCGCTTCCATCGCAATCTCAAGCTGATTGTCCAGCGTCCAGCCATCCACCGCATCGATCTTGTCCTGAAGCTCGCTCATTTCCGCGCCGAGCGCATCGAAGTCCGCGTCTTCCTCGCCCATCTCGATGCCGATTTGGTTGAAGCGGTCCACCATGTCGGCGGTCGCGCGCGCGCCATCCTTGACGTTTTCCAGCACGGTCTTCGAATTATCGAGCTGCGGCTCCTGCTCAAGATAGCCGACGGTGATGTTCTCCCCCGCCCAGGCCTCGCCGGTGTAATCGCTGTCGGTCCCGGCCATGATCTTGATCAGCGTAGATTTGCCTGCGCCGTTCGGCCCGACGATGCCGATCTTGGCACCCTGGTAAAATTGCAGGCTGATGTCCTTCAGCACCGGCTTTGGCGCACCGGGGAAAGTCTTGGTCATGCCCTTCATGACATAGGCATATTGCGCGGCCATTGGAGGTCCTTACGGGATTAGGGTGTTGGATGAGCTGGCGCGGCCTCTACAGGGGAGGAAGGGGCGGGGCAAGCGGGGGGAAGGCGGTGAGGTGATATGATCTTGACAGCATATTACATTCAGCGCATATACCACTGCTATGGCGTGGATCGTCCAGTTTGATAAAGCATTCTTTGCCGAGGCGGCATTGCTTGATCGTGCTGTGCGTTTGGAATTGGCCGCCTGCCTCGTCTTGTTGACCGAATTCGGACCGAGTTTGAAGCGCCCGCATTGCGACACGCTCAAGGGATCGCGCCATGCGAATATGAAGGAATTGCGCTTTTCGGCGAGCGATGGCGTGTGGCGGCTGGCTTTTGCTTTTGATCCGGAACGCAGCGCGATCCTGCTGGTGGCGGGCGACAAGTCCGGCGTTAGTGAAAAGCGTTTTTACAAGAAGTTGATTGCCACTGCGGATGATCGTTTCGGCGCGCATCTGGCTGGGCTGAAACAGAACAGGTGACATATGACCCGCTCACTCGATGACTTTATGCAGACCTTCACCCCCGCCGAACAGGCCGGGATCAAGGCGCGCGGCGCGGAGCTGATCGCGCAGGAATTGACCCTGCGCAGTCTTCGCCAAGCGCATGACCTTACGCAAGAACGCATGGCCGCGCTGCTGGGGGTCAAGCAGGAAAATGTCTCGCGCCTAGAACGCCGCACCGATCTGCTGCTCTCGACTATGGCGAGCTATATCGAGGCGATGGGTGGCAAGCTCAAACTGGTCGCGGAGTTTCCGGGGCAGGCACCTGTGGTGATTAAGGCGCTGGCTGATTTTGATGGGGCGGAGGCGGCGTGATTCAGGGGGGGCAACAGCGCTGTTGACTCAGATTTTATTTGTTATTACAAAATAATATGAAGATCTTCTGGGACGAGCCAAAGCGGCTTGCGAATATCAGCAAGCACGGGATTGATTTCGCCGATGTGGATGCGGAATTCTTCCTGTCTGCCACAGTTGGTCCGGCCAAGGCGGGGCGATGGTTTGCAATCGGCAGAATGGATGGCGTGATTGTGGTGATCTTTGCCTTGCTCGGAACGGAGGGCATTTCAATCGTCTCGGCCCGCCCTGCGAGCGCCAAGGAAAGGAAGTTGCTGGTATGACGAAGCCTAAATTCACACAGGCCGATATCGATGCAGTGTCAGATTCGCCTGAACTGACCGCGGCTGACATGGCCGCCGCTGTGCCGTTCGATCAGGCATTCCCAAAAATGGCGACAGCGATCCGGCGCGGGCGCGGGCCGCAAAAGGCTCCGCGCAAAGAGCTGACAACGATCCGGCTTTCGTCCGATGTGATCGCCCATTTCAAGCGGGCCGGGCAGGGGTGGCAATCGAGAATTGATGCTGCGTTAAAGGATTGGATGGCTGGGCATGGGTGATGTGAAGTGTTATTTCGGGGTTAAGTAAAGTGTCACTGTAATTAAGGAAAAATGGCACTTCGATAGGGCTGGAGCTACTATGGTCATTCACATGAAGAGCTTTTCTAGGTCCTTTTTTCTGCAGAAAACTTGCGAGTTTTTTCTGCTTTCTTTTTGTTTATCAATTTATTTTTATGTTGGCACACGCTTGCCAGATCCGTCTGTTTGGGGGATATTCGGGTCCGGTAACGTCAACATAGGGATTTTTGATTCTATAATTTCTGGATTGGCTGGTTCGGGCTTGTTTTTCATTCTTACAGCTTATCCTCTAATTACGTATTTAATTGTTACCATTTTGAGAAGACTTATAAATATACAATTTCGGTTTTATGTTCCTGTATTGTCTAGCTTATCATCATTATTTCATGTTGTGTTGCTTGTCGAAATTACCGGATTCAAATTTTTAGTCGTGCCATTTTGGATAATAACTGCGGTAATGATGTTATTCATATTGCTCTCTTCCACGGCGCTATATCCGAAGCGAACAGCACCGAAAAGCCGCTCATAAACGGTGATTACTCACCCCCTCACCAAATCCCGCACCCCCCCCGGCAAAAACGCAAACCCCACAAACCACACTGGCAGCAGCACCGTCGCCCAGTAGAAGTTCTGCGTCCTTGCGAACAGCGCCAGCATCAGCGCGTATCCGGCGAAATAGAGCAGGGCGAAGCGGGCTTGGCGTAGGGGTGCGGCGCTCCAGCCTAGGAGGGCTAGGAGGGTTAGGGGATAGGCGATTGGATTTATCAGGCGGTTGAG
>JAYVNC010000134.1:0-5550 GCA_043758655.1 Novosphingobium sp. | reverse complement strand
GGCGGATGCTGAAAACGCCGCCGAAACCGCATAAGCCGTCTAAACCTGTTCCCGCTGATAAACAGGGCGCGACCGGGACATGACTACAAACGAGCCTTTGCACCTGTCGCATCCGTAGGACTCTTCCCCGCTGCCCTGCCGGGTTTGGCCCTTGTTCTGCAAGATGGACTTTCTACCATGATCGAAGCAATTTGCACAAAGCCAATGGGCTGGCTGGCCATTCTCCATGCCCGCCTTAGGCATATAGGTGAAGGCACCGCCCCTGATCCCTATAAGTTCATAGCGCTCACGCTCTGCCGACCAGTCTTCAAGGCGCACAATCTCTTGTTCAAGTTCGCCTATGCGGCGCAAGTCCGTCGCATGCAGCGCGTCTGCTTCCATCAAGGCACGCTGTCCTTCCAAAACATGGCGCTGAATATTGATGACCGCCGCGTTCTTCTCGGTCTCAGTTTTGAGCGCGATTATCCCTTGGGCAATGTCGCTCGCAGTTTTGAGGCTATTGTAAGCGCCCTTGATGACCTCAAGCATTGTAACCCCCCGTGATTCGTTGGATATCAGAGGGTAATGTGACTTAAGAACTAGTCCATCGCTTTCGCCTCTCCCCGATTTCACAGGGAGGTTTGTAATAATCAGGCGGCGAGCTTGTCAGTCCGCCGATAGGTCAAGCGTTTGCCTGTAATGCCCTTGAGGGCAATGTCGGCGCGCTCATGGTCGTTTAGCTTGCGGGTGTTGTAGCGGAAATCAAACTCGGCAGTGTAGCGGCCAAGGTGTGCTTCTGACAGGTGATGGTAAGTGCCGATCACGCCGCGCTTGAAGATTGAGAAGAAGTTTTCAACCGTGTTTGAGTGCTTGAAACCGCCCGTGGTTACGTATTGCTTGGCGCTGTGGTTGACCTTGCTGTGACCGTTAAACTCGCCGCCAAACGCGGCGTAGACCGGGGCTTCGTCGGTCATCAGATGAGCCGAGCGACTGACATTGGTATAGATCAAGGGGCGCAGCGTTTTCGCATTCACATTCGCAACGTGAAACGAGCGCACTTGGCCTTCACGCTCGACTAGCGAGACAACAGCTTTCTTGGGGGCCGGATAACGTGTGGCGCGGTTCTTTGCCTTGCCGCCAACATAGGTTTCATCGGCCTCGACAACGGCATCGGGGCTGGTGCCAAGGGGTTCAGGGTTGCTAGGCTTCATGGCTTCGCGAATGCGGTGCATCATGAACCATGCAGTCTTGTAGGTGACGCCAAGCATACGGGCGATCTGATGGCCGCTCATGCCCTTCTTTGATGAGCAAAGCAGGTGATTGGCGAGCAGCCACTTGTTTAGTGGAACCTTGGAGCGCTCAAAGACCGTGCCAACGGTGACAGTATATTGCCGGCGGCAATCGTTGCACTGGATCAGTCCGGGGCGATGGTGGCCACCTTGCAGGCGTGTAGCATTAAGCGATCCGCAGTGCGGGCAGAACGGACCATCGGGCCACTGGAGGCTTTCCAGATGCACGCGGGCTGCGGTTTCGTCGGTGAAGCGGGGGGCTGTAATGTCCATAGAAATTGTAATGGCAAATCAACGTTGCTGTGTCAAGTATATAATTGCCCTAACTCCCCTTAGGTCCAAGTACTTATCCGGAACACTGATCCTTTGCTAACCACTGTCGCTTAGGAAGAGTGGCACAGGGGAGGCGATAAGTAGTCTGGATGGCCAAAGTATTGAACATGCAATTGTCGCCGGAAGTCGTGCGATTTTATCCGCTGATGATCGGCGCAACGCTGGCTGTAATTGCCAATACTACGACGGCATTCATCCTCGGCTTTGCCACCTACGCACCATCCACTTATCTTCGCATAGCGCTGATTAGCGCAATTATTTCCTTTTTTCTGCAAATCATCCTTGTTCTGACCGGTCGTCACGAAGAGCAAAACCGGATGGACCTACTTCGTTCGGCTAAGGAATCAAAAAAACAGACAGACGAACTGTTTGCCATGACCGACATGCTGCAAAGCGCCGAAGGCTACGACGATGCCACGGCGGTATTGGAGGCAACATCGCTGCGCCTGCTGCCCCAATTTGGCGCGGCGCTGTATATATTCAACAATTCGCGTGACCGGTTGGACCTTGCTGGAAGCTGGAATCTCCCACCAGATTACCAACCATCTGAAACATTGGCCCCTACCAATTGCTGGGCGCTCAAACGCGGCAAACCGCACATCAACGATACCGCTGCACAGACGCTGTGTTGCTCGCATCACAATTCGCGGATCGGCACTGTCGAAGTTCCAATGTCGGCGCGCGGCATTGTTCATGGGCTGTTTATTCTCGCCTATGATGGCGAAAATTCTTACGCCAAGTTGAAGGACGTGCGCCGCGCAGCACGCGCGGTGGCCGATTCCATGTCACTGGCGCTCTCCAACATCGCCCTCCATGAAAAGCTGCGCACCCAATCAATGCGCGATCCGCTGACCGGGCTCTATAACCGGCGTTATATGGAAGATGCGCTGGAACGTTATCTCAGCCTGGCCGAACGCAGCGGCAACTGCACCTCGGTGCTGATGGTTGATCTCGACGATTTCAAGCGACTGAACGACGAACATGGTCATGCCAAGGGTGATGCCGTTCTGCGCGATGTGGCCGCGCAAATGATCGGCGGCGTCAGGCCTTCAGACGTGGTTTGCCGCTACGGCGGCGAAGAATTCCTCATCATCCTGCCAAGCTGTTCGCTCGACGACGCCGCCGACAAGGCCGATCTGCTGCGGGCGCGCATCGAAATGCTCAGCGAAACGCATCAGGTTCGCGTATCTGCCTCATTCGGGGTGGCGACTGTGCCCACCACCGCCACAACTGTAACCGACATTGTCCCAATGGCCGACAATGCGCTTTATCAGGCCAAGCGCGCCGGCAAGAACCGGGTCGAATGCGCCGAACCGCGCGCGGGTAAGGAAGAGGCTGCGCCACGTCTTGCTGTTACTGGCTGATAAAAAAAGGGGCCGCCGAAGCAGCCCCTTCCTTTTGATGTGTTTTGAGTGAACTCAATCGTCAGCTTTGAGGAACGCCGGCATGTGATCCGGGTTGCCGCCTTCTGAACGCTCAGGACGGGGTCCGCGATCATCACGGCCCCGATCGTTTCTGGGGCCACGATCACCACCGCCACCGCCGCCATCGCGACGGGGTCCGCGATCACGATCACCGCCGCCGCCACGCGGACGACGATCACCGCCGGGACGATCGCCACCGGGACGATCAGCACGCGGTTCGCGCGCCGGGCGGGTATCTTCGAGTTCAGCGCCAGTTTCCTGATCGACAACGCGCATCGACAGGCGAACCTTGCCGCGCGGATCGATTTCGAGGACCTTGACCTTTACAGCCAGGCCTTCAGAAACCACGTCACCGGGACGCTCAACGCGCTCGTTCTTCATTTCGGACACGTGGACGAGACCGTCCTTGCCGCCCATGAAGTTCACGAAAGCACCGAAATCAACGATGTTGACGACCTTGCCATCATAGACCTTGCCGACTTCGGCTTCCTCGGTGATGCCAAGGATCCATGCGCGCGCGGCTTCGATCTGTGCTGGGTCAGACGACGACAGCTTGATCAGGCCTTCATCGTCAATATCCACCTTCGCGCCGGTTTCAGCGACGATCTCGCGGATCACCTTGCCGCCGGTGCCGATGACTTCGCGAATCTTCGATTTGTCGATCTGCATTGTTTCGATACGCGGTGCGTGCGCCGAAAGCTCGGTGCGCGATGTGCCAAGCGCCTTGGTCATTTCACCAAGGATGTGCGCGCGGCCGTCTTTCGCCTGATGCAGAGCGGCTTCAAAGATTTCGCGCGTGATGCCCGCAATCTTGATGTCCATCTGCATCGTGGTGATGCCTTCGGAAGTACCGGCCACCTTGAAGTCCATGTCACCCAGATGATCTTCATCACCCAAAATGTCAGACAGCACCGAGAACTTGTCGCCTTCAAGGATCAGCCCCATCGCGATGCCTGAAACAGGCCGCGTGATCGGAACGCCCGCGTCCATCATCGACAGCGCGCCGCCGCAGACGGTTGCCATTGACGATGACCCGTTGGACTCGGTGATGTCAGACACCACGCGGATCGTGTAAGGGAACTCCTCCTTGGTCGGCAGCACCGCACGCAGCGCGCGCCATGCGAGCTTACCATGACCAGTGTCACGGCGGCTTGGAGCACCGAAGCGGCCTACTTCGCCAACCGAGTAGGGCGGGAAGTTATAGTGCAGCATGAAGTTCGAATAGGTCAAACCTTCCAGACCATCGATCATCTGCTCGCTTTCGCGAGTGCCAAGCGTGGTGGTGCAGATTGACTGCGTTTCACCGCGCGTGAACAGTGCCGAACCGTGGGTGCGCGGCAGGAAGCCGACCATCGCTTCAATCGGGCGAACCTGCGTGGTGGTGCGGCCGTCGATGCGCTTGCCGTCCTTGAGGATGGCACCGCGAACGATTTCAGCTTCGAGCTTCTTGACGATCTTGCCAGCCGCCATCTGAGTCTGTCCGCCCTGATCGGCGAAAGCCGCCTTGGCAGTGCCGCGCAGGGCGTTGAGCGCGTTTGAACGCTCAGACTTGTCGGTCAGCTTATAGGCAGCAGCAATATCCTTGCCGACCAGATCCTTGAGCGCCTTCTTCATGTCGGCAGTGTTGTCCGACAGGTCGATTTTCCAAGGCTCTTTCGCGGCCTTTTCAGCCAGATCAATAATCAGGTTCACAACCTTCTTGATCTCGTCATGCGCGAACAGAACCGCGCCGAGCATGATCTCTTCCGAAAGCTCCTTGGCTTCGCTCTCAACCATCATCACGGCATTGCCGGTGGCGGCGACAACCAGATCGAGCGCGCCATTGGCGGCTTCTTCCTGCTTGGGGTTGAGCGTGTATTCGCCATCAACATAACCGACGCGGGCAGCGCCGATTGGGCCCATAAACGGTAGGCCCGAGATGGTGAGTGCAGCCGAGGCCGCGATCATCGCCAGAACGTCAGGCTCGATCTCACCGTCAAACGACAAGACGTGGCAGATCACGTTGATCTCGTTGTAAAAGCCTTCGGGGAACAGCGGGCGCACTGGGCGATCGATCAGGCGGGAAACCAGCGTTTCCTTTTCTGTCGCGCCGCGTTCGCGCTTGAAGAAGCCGCCCGGGATGCGCCCGGCAGCGAAGAACTTTTCCTGGTAGTGAACGGTCAGCGGGAAGAAATCCTGGCCTTCCTTGACTGACTTTGCTGCGGTTACCGCGCAAAGCACAACTGTTTCGCCATAGGTGGCGAGGACCGCGCCGTCAGCCTGACGGGCAATGCGGCCGGTTTCCAGAGTGAGGGTTTTGCCGCCCCACTCCATCGATACGGTTTTAACGTCGAACATGTATTTTCCTTAGGTCCCGCGCGGCCAAATTGCGGCGCGGGGCATCTTGTGCCGGAAATGCCGGTCCGGCCCGGTCGGAGCGCGTTTTGCGCCCCCCTCGCTGGCCCGTCCGCCTCATTGCGGAGCGGCACCAGATACAAGAAGCGGCCCAGTTTCGGGCCGCCTCCGTGTGATTATTTCCGCAAGCC
>JAYVNC010000133.1:0-5568 GCA_043758655.1 Novosphingobium sp. | reverse complement strand
CCAGCGGCGGCAGCCCCGGACTGTGAGAAAGCCCATCAAAAACCTTTCGCATCGCCGCTTCATCGTCAATCGCGGCAATCTCGAGCACCAGCATATCCGCCTGATCGAGCGCGCGGCTGACCACCGATGATCGCCATGCGGCCTCGTGCGCCAGCGTGTGGATCGTGCCGAACAGCCAGCCCTTCTCGCCGTGCGCGCCAGTAACCTCCCACATTGCCGGGTGCGCGGGTTCGGGCTTGGATTTGTTGCAACCAGCCAAAATCAGACAAATGCTGAGCGCAAGTGCGAGACGCGTTTGCATTCGCGCGGGCCTTACTGGACGCGAGTTGCGTAGATCTTCATCTTGGCGAGATAGGCCTGCACCGATCCCGTGCCTGCCAGATGCCCCGCGCCAACCGCGATGAATACCTTGCCCGGCTTCGCCATCCGCCGCCTGATCCATTCCGCCCAAGATTGGTTGCGGCCGTATATCAAGACCTGCGCCATCTCAGGGATCTGCTCATCCTCGTTGACCAGCTTGGCAAGGTCATCGACATTGCCCTTGGACCAGAAATCCACCAGCTTGAGCAGCTCTTTGCGGATGCCCGGCACCCCGATCATCACCTCGTGCAGATATTTCAGCTGAATTTTGCGCGGCAGACGGTCAAATATTCCGAGCTGGAACTCAATGGTTTCAAGCCCTTCGTGCGTTTGCGAAAGCGCCTTAGATTTTGCACCCAGCTGCGCCTCTACGCCGTTCTCGGCCTTGAAATTCTCGCGCACCAGCGGATAATCGGCGAGGACAATCGCCGCGAACCACGGCTCATAGGGATCAATCGCCGCCACCGGAATTTTGTACTGCTCCAAAATGGCATCGAGCAAGGTAACGTCTTCGGGCGAGAGCATCTGGTGTAGCGTTTGCCCCTTGGGCAGCATCGCGGTGCGCATCACCACGGATTGAACCAGCGCGGGATCATCGCCTTCAATCTCGGTCATCAGCGAATCCGATTCGCGCATCGCCGTTTCAATCTTGCCGCGATACCAGTCGATCCGGTCGGGCAGAACGTGGATCGTGCCAAACAGATAGATCGTCGTATCGGCGTCTGAAAGCTTCCACAAAGCCGGTTTTGCCATCCGCATCGGCGGCAGCTTGGGCGCGGCGGGCTTTTCCGACTTCGCCGCTCTCACCGGCTTTTCGGTCTTCGCCGTCTTGGTTATCCAGTCGGCCTGCACAGGGGCGCAAGCCCAAGCACTGGCGGCAAGAAGCAGAGCGAATTTTGATAAGAGCTTGACCATAAACGCTGACTAACCGTCCTTGCCACCCGCGTCCATCGGCGAAATTGCTCATTCTCGCTTTAGCATTGCCAAGGCCTCGGCTTCGCATAGCTGCTCACAAGGTTGATTATCCGCCCACCATCGGCCAAAGGCGCGGACACGATGGCCGCTGACGCACCGCTTTCCTTTCAGGACATGATCCTGCACCTCCACTCATTCTGGAGCGCGCAAGGCTGCCTGATCCTGCAGCCCTATGACATGCGCATGGGCGCGGGCACGTTCCACCCGGCAACCACTTTGCGCGCGCTGGGGCCAGAACCTTGGAAAGCCGCCTATGTTCAGCCAAGCCGCCGGCCCACCGATGGCCGCTATGGCGAGAACCCAAACCGGCTCCAGCATTACTATCAGTATCAGGTGATCCTCAAGCCCAACCCGGCGAACCTTCAGGAACTTTATCTTGAAAGCCTCAGCGCAATCGGTGTCGATCCGCTGGCGCATGACATTCGCTTTGTTGAGGATGACTGGGAATCGCCCACACTTGGCGCCTGGGGTCTCGGTTGGGAAGTGTGGTTCGATGGCATGGAGGTCACCCAGTTCACCTATTTTCAGCAGATTGGCGGATTCGATTGTAAACCGGTGGCAGGTGAGCTGACCTACGGCCTCGAACGCCTCGCCATGTATATCCAGAACGTCGATAACGTTTACGATCTGCGGTTTAACGATCACGGCGTCAGCTACGGTGACGTTTTCCTTGAGAATGAAAAGCAGCAATCGAAATACAACTTCGAAATTGCCGATACCGAGCAGCTGTTCAAAGGCTTCCAGCACGCCGAGGCCGAGTGCCAGCGCTGCATCGCCGCCGCAGTTCCGCTCGCCGCCTATGATCAGGCGATTGAGGCCAGCCACCTGTTCAACCTCCTCCAAGCGCGCGGGGTAATCAGCGTGCAGGAGCGGGCGAGCTACATTGGCCGGGTGCGTGATTTGGCCAAGGGCAGCTGCCAGAGCTGGATTGAAAAGAATTCGGACCGGTGGGCAAAGGATTTTCCGGGGTGGGTGGCGTGAAAATTTTACACCACCCAACTTACCCATATCCGCTCATACTGAGCTTGTCGAAGCACGCGCGCAACGCCAGCCCAGCGCATGTGCTTCGACAAGCTCAGCATGAGCGGACTTTTGTTTTTGGGGAGAGCAGAAGTGCCTGATTTCCTCCTCGAACTCCGCTCAGAAGAAATCCCCGCGCGGATGCAAGCCGGAGCGCGGGCTGCGCTGGAAAACTTGTTCCTATCGGAAACATCAATTCGCGGGTTGCACGTTAGCGAGCCTGAAACCCAGCACGCGGCAATTACAGTCTGGTCAACTCCACGCAGGCTTGTGTTGATCGCACGCGGACTGCCAGACGCTACGAGTACTGTTGCCGAAGAAATAAAAGGCCCCAAAACCAGCGCACCGCCACAGGCACTCGAAGGCTTCCTGCGTAAAACCGGCCTCACACAAGAACAACTTACCGAACGCGACGGCATATATTTCGCCATCAGCGAAAAGCCCGGCCGCGCCACCAAAGGCGTGCTTGCCGAGGCAATCCCCGCTATGATCCGCGCCTTCCCCTGGCCCAAAAGCCAACGCTGGGGCGCGGCGTCGATCTCCACCGAAAGCCCGCGCTGGGTGCGGCCGCTGTCCGGCATCGTCGCCATCCTCGGCGAAGACCTTGTCCAATGCACAGTGGGCGATGTCACATCGAGCTATGCCACGCGCGGCCACCGCTTTCACGCGCCGGGTGAGATCACCATCGGCGGCGCGCATGACTATGCCGAAAAGCTGCGGCTCGCCCATGTGATTGTTGACCATGAAGAGCGGCAGAACCTGATCCGCAGCGGTGCCGCCAAGGTGGCAGCAGATGCCGGGCTGGTGCTCGTCGAGGACGAAGGGCTGGTGATCGAAAACGCTGGTCTGACCGAATGGCCGGTGCCACTGCTCGGGCGGTTTGATGCCGATTATCTTGAGGTTCCGCCTGAGGTTATCCAGCTGACTGCGCGAACCAACCAGAAATATTTCATCTGCCGTGATGCTGTTGGCAAACTCGCCAACGCCTTCGTGTGCACTGCCAATATTGCAGCGACCGATGGCGGCGCGGGCATTGTTGACGGTAACCGCAAGGTGCTCGCCGCAAGGCTGAGCGATGCGCGGTTCTTCTGGCAGCAGGACCGGAAGATACCTCTCGATCACCAAGCAGAGCGTTTAGCGAGAATAACCTTTCACGACCGACTTGGCAGCCTATCATCACGGGTCAATCGGTTGGCTGAACTTTCTCGAGACATTGTAACAATACCAGCGTTCCCGGTTCCGGACTCATTCTTGCCGGATAGGGGGCTCGAACAGAAGCGACCAGCCTTTGCCCAGCTTGCGGTTAACATCGGGCATATCGTAAAGGCCGATCTTGTTACTGAAATGGTAGGGGAATTCCCTGAACTTCAGGGAATCATGGGGGCTTATTACGCAGCTGCCGACGGTAAAGAAGAGCAAGCCGTTGATGCAATACGAGACCACTATAAGCCGGTTAGTCAAAGCGATGTAGTTCCAACCGCGCCCCTCACCGTTGCAATTAGCCTTGCAGATAAGTTGGACACGCTCGCTGCGTTTTTTGAAATCGATGAAAAACCAACTGGTTCAAAAGACCCCTTCGCCCTTCGGCGGGCCGCACTCGGAGTAATTGCGCTCATAACGGTAAACAATCTGCGCATCCCGCTCCTAGAGCTAATGACCCAGCACTTGGTGCGCGTGCGTGAATCTGCGGGCCACAACGCAATTGCAATGATCAATCGAGTTGGATTTGCAGCTCAATGGCCCAAGACGGCCTTTGACCTACTGGATTTCCTCGCCGACCGCCTCAAAGTCCAACAACGCGAAGCTGGCGTCCGCCACGATCTGATCGACGCGGTGTTCGCTCTCGGCGGCGAAGACGATCTCGTCCGCCTGCTCGCGCGGGTTCATGCGCTTCAGGCGTTTGTTGCTACGCCCGATGGGCTGAACCTGCTGGCGGGCTACAAGCGCGCGGCGAATATCCTCAAGAAGGAGGGCTTCACTGCCCCCCTCCTCTTCAGGGGAGGGGCTGGGGGTGGGGTCTCTCCGCTGGATGCAACCTTGGCGAGTGGGGATAGACCCCACCCCAACCCCTCCCCTGAAGAGGAGGGGCTTAAGGAATCCGCCGAAGCGGCGCTAATTTCCGCGCTCGACAGCGCCGAACCCCGCGCCGCATCAGCGATCGATGCCGAGGACTTCACCACCGCGATGGCCGCGCTGGCAACCCTGCGGGGCCCCATCGATGCCTTCTTCGAATCGGTCATCGTTAACGACGCCGATCCGGCCAAACGCGCCGCCCGCTTCGGCCTGCTCAACCGCTTTGTTGTTGCAGTGCACAAAGTGGCTGACTTCTCGCGTATCGAGAGTTAAAGCACCCTTCGTCCCCAGACATTGTTAGCCTTCCCGATTCGATAAAGAATGGCCGATATCCATGACTGCATACGTATTCAATTTCGGTGCCAATGGCAGCAATGACGATCCGCGCAGCCGCGACAAAAACGTGGTTGGCGGCAAGGGCGCGAACCTTGCGGAGATGGCCTCGATCGGCCTGCCGGTGCCTCCCGGCTTCACTATCACCACCGAAGAATGCGTGCGCTATCTCGCGGAAGGGGGCGAATTTTCGGACGCGCTGAAGGCCGAAGTCGCCACCGCGCTGACCCATATTGAAAAGTCGGTCGGCAAAAAGTTCGGCGACGCAGCCGATCCACTACTGGTCTCAGTGCGATCGGGCGCAAGGGTTTCAATGCCGGGGATGATGGACACGGTGCTCAACCTTGGCCTCAACGACCAAACGGTTGAAGGCTTGGCGGCAACATCGGGCGACGCAAGGTTCGCGTGGGATTCGTATCGCCGCTTCATCCAGATGTATTCAGACGTGGTTCTCGGTCTCGATCATCATCTGTTCGAAGATGCGCTTGAGGTTATCAAAGAAGACAATGGTTTCTTCGAAGATATTGAGATGCAGTCTGAACATTGGCAGGCATTGGTTTCAGAATATAAAGAAATCGCCGCCAAAGCCCTTGGAAAACCGTTCCCCCAGGATGTGCATCATCAACTAACCGGCGCGATCCGGGCAGTGTTCGATAGCTGGGATTCAGACCGCGCCAAGGTCTATCGCCGCCTCAATGACATCTCCGGTGAGTGGGGAACGGCGGTCAATGTTCAGGCGATGGTGTTCGGCAATATGGGCGATACCAGCGCCACCGGCGTCGCCTTCACCCGCGATCCCGCCACTGG
>JAYVNC010000132.1:0-16436 GCA_043758655.1 Novosphingobium sp. | reverse complement strand
CACTGGACGCTTTTTCTTAGGAAGAGGGGCTGGGAAGGCGGGGTTGGCATGATAATCCGGGAGCCAGGAGACCTGCCAGTGACGGTCGTTCCGCATCCGGGCGGGGAGCACCGGTTTGCAGCGAGGCCTTGCGCGATTTCGCCAATTCCGGCGATGTCAGCGGGACTCCCGCCATGAACGGCGTTCGTTCATGTAGGGAGTATTACGTCTTGAAATATCTGTTTTTATTGAGCTGTTCGTTTGCAGTTGCTGGGCCTGTGTTGGCGCAGGAGGCCAACAAGAACATTGTCATTGCTGACAGCAAAGTCACACCCGATACCCAAATCACTGTCGTCGCTACTGGCAGCAGGCTTGACCTCGCTAATACCGGCCAATCGATCAGCATTATCGGCGCGACTGAAATCCAGTCGATTCAGGGCAGCGACATCACCCGCATCTTCAATCGCCTGCCCGGTGTCACCCTTGCCCGCAATGGCGGTCAGGGCAGCACGACCAGCGTCTTTGTGCGCGGTGCCAGTTCGGACCATTTGATGGTGACGATTGACGGCGTTCGCGTTGCCGATACGTCTTCCCCTGCGGGCGGATATGATTTTGGTGGGCTTACCACCGGTGGGATCGGCAAGATTGAACTGCTGCGCGGATCGAACTCTGTGGTCTGGGGGTCAGACGCCATCGGCGGCGTTATGGCGATCACCAGCCGCGAGCTGAACGGCGCGGAAGTTTTCGCCGAATATGGCGCGCGGAACAGCGTCGATGTGGAAGGCACGGCTGGCGTTGCAGGCAGTGGCTACAGCGCCACGATAAACGCCGGATATATCCGCACCGATGGCATCTCAGCCGCCGCTGCCGGGACCGAGGCTGATCCGTTCCGCCAGTGGTTCGTTTCGGGCCGGGGCCGGGTTAACCTGACCGATGCGCTCTCGCTGGTCGCCACGGGCCGCTATGCCGATAGCAAGGTGGATTATGACAGCTATCTGTTTGTCGATGATCGCGAATATCAAACCTCCAAGCTGGCTTCAGGCCGCGTCGGTTTGGATTACAGCAACGGCGAGGTGACGCTGGCGGCTGGCTTGGCGCTATCCGCCACCAAACGGTCCTATTTCGATCTGGCATTCGGCGCGGGCTCGAACTTTGATGCTCAGGGCCGCTCTGTGCGCGCGGATTTCACCGGCCATGTGCCGCTGCCCGCCAGTCTGGCGCTCGATTTCGGGGCGGACAGTGAATGGACGCGCTATTCAACCACCTTTGACGCCCGTCAGACCGCCCGGCTTTCCAGCGGCCATGCCCTGCTTGGCTATTATGGTGACCGGCTGACCTTGGCCGGCGGCGTGCGCGTGGACGATCACAGCCGCTTTGGCACGCACTGGACTTTTGGCGGCAATGCCAGCTTCCGCCTGTTTGACGATTGGCGCATCCGAGCGAGTTTTGGCGAAGGGTTCAAGGCGCCAACGTTGTCAGAGCTTTATGGCTTCGGCGGCAACAAAGCTCTCAAGCCCGAAACCAGCACCGGCTATGATGCCGGGATTGAAAAGGGGGATCGCAATGGCACCCTGCATTTCGCCGCAACCTATTTCCACCGTGATACCACCAACCTTATCAGCTATGTCTTTCCCAGCGGCTATTTCAACACCGGCAAGGCACGGGCAGAGGGCGTGGAAGTGGAAGGTGACATTCATCCAAGTGACCGGTTGAGCTTCCGCGCAGCCTACACCTATGTGAAGTCCATCAACCAGACGCCGGGCGATGCCAATTTTGGCAAGAACCTTGCCCGCCGCCCGCGCCATGCGATTACGGTTTCGGGCGATTGGCGCACGCCGCTGCATGATCTGACGCTGGGCGTTGAAACGCGCATGGTTGGCGGCAGCTTCGACAATGCCAGCAATACGGTGCGGCTCAAAAGCTATGTCGTGGTTGATCTGCGCGCTAGCCTGCCGGTGACCGAAAAGATCGAACTGTTCGCGCGGATCGAGAATGTCGGAAATGCCAAGTACCAGACTGCGGCTGGTTACGGCACACCGGGGCGCGGTGCCTTTGCCGGGGCAAGGGCGAAGTTCTGAAAGCTCTGGCCGCCTTGATCGTGTTGGTGCTGGGGTCTTGCGCCCCAGCGCCGCACGGGCAGGCGACACATAAGCACCCCACCATCGTCAGCCTGAACCCTTGCACCGATGCGGTACTCGCCGAAGTGGCTGATCCAGAACAGCTGCTCGCCATCTCCGCCTACAGCCGCGATCCGGCGTCAAGTTCGATGGACTTGGCGCAGGCGCGGGCCTTTCCTTCGACCAATGGGACGGTGGAGGAAGTGCTGGCGCTGCGCCCCGACATAATCGTTTCAGGTACTTATACTGCGCCTGCCACGCGCGCAGCCTTCGCTGGTCTGGGGATGCGGCTGGAGGAACTGCCCATCGCCCGCACTGTTGCGACAAGCGAGGCGCAGGTGCGCCGCCTAGCAGCACTCGTCAGGCATCCTGATCGCGGTGAGGCGATGGTCGTGCAGATTGAAGCGGCACTGGTCGCCGCCAAGCCTTCGCCGGATACTGCGCCGCTCACCGCCGTAGTGTGGGAATCGGGCGGGATTGTTGCGGGGGACGACACACTGATTGCTGATCTTCTGCGCCGCACCGGCTTTTCCAACATGGCCGCCGCGCGCGGGCTGGGCCAAGCGCAGGTCTTGCCGCTTGAGCGAATGCTGGCTGACCCGCCGCAGATGATTTTGGCGGCGGGAAATTCGCGAGCCAGCGAGAACCGGATGTTGCGGCACCCGGCGCTGGCGGCTTTGACCAGCACCCGGCGCGCGCGTTTGGACCCGGCGCTGCTATGGTGCGGCGGGCCGACGATTGTGAAGGCGGCCGGGCGGTTGGCGGAGATTAGGAGAGGGCAATTTGTGGGGCCACCACCCCCAACCCCTCCTCTAAAGAGGAGGGCGGTTTTGAGTGTGCGCAGCCTTCTCCCACTCCTCTTTAGAGGAGGGGGCCGGGGGGGGGTGGCCGTTGCAGAACAAATGCCATGACCCGCCTCAACCTAACCCTCCTCGCGCTCCTAACGCTGGCCGTGCCGCTATCGCTGCTGGCAGGCCAAGTGTGGATTGATCCCCTCCATCCCGCCGTCCCCAACGCCGCCGCGATCCTCCTCCAACTCCGCTTGCCACGCGCCATTCTTGCGCTCGCAGTAGGCGGCGGACTCGGCGCGGCGGGGGCGGCGATGCAAGGTTATCTACGCAACCCGCTCGCCGATCCGGGGCTGTTTGGCATTGCGCCCTGCGCCGCGCTCGGCGCGGTTTTGTCGCTGTGGACGGGCTATTCGGCGAGCACCTACACCCTGCCGCTGTTCGCGCTGATCGGGGCGGGTTCGGCGATGGCGCTGCTGGGGCTGATCGCCGGAAAGCAGGGCGGGGTAGCCACATTCACCCTCGCCGGGATGATGCTTGCCAGCCTCGCAGGCGCGCTGATGAGCCTTGCGATCAGCCTCTCGCCCACCCCTTTCGCGCTGTCCGAAATCGTGACCTGGCTGATGGGCGCACTGGCGGATCGCAGCTGGCACGACGTGTGGATTGCTGCGCCCGGAGCACTGATCGGCGTTGTCCTGTTGCGGCTTGCCGGGCGCGGCCTTGATGGCCTTTTGCTGGGTGAGGGCGTGGCCCGATCCTTGGGGATTGATCCGCGCCGCCTGCAATGGCTGCTGATTGCAGGCGTCGGCCTGACCGTGGGCAGCGGCGTGGCAGTGGCGGGGATCATTGGTTTTGTCGGGCTGGTTGTTCCGCACCTGATCCGGCCTTTTACCGACCGGCGCCCATCGCAGCTGATCGTGCCGTCTGCACTGTCGGGGGCGCTGTTGCTATTGGTCGCCGATTGCCTGTGCCGGGTGCTGCCGCTGGCAGGCGGAGAACTTCGGCTGGGCATTGCACTCAGCCTGATTGGCGCGCCGTTCTTCCTGGCGCTGCTGCTGCGGATGCGGCGCAGCGCGAGCGGTGATGGGGGGTGGGGATGATGTTGTCAGCGCAACACCTTACCTTGGCGGGTCGTCTTGACGGTGTAACCATCAATTTGCGTCCCGGTGAGGTCACCGCGATTTGCGGGCCAAACGGCGCGGGTAAATCGAGTTTGCTCTCGTGCCTCGCTGGGCTGCTCACCCCCGATACGGGACAGGTCACGCTGGGTGATGCACCGCTAGCATCGCTCCCCGCACATAACCGCGCGCAGCAGATCGGCTACCTACCGCAGTCGGGTGAAATCGCTTGGGACGTCAGCGTTGAAACGCTGGTTGGGCTGGGCCGCCTGCCTTGGCCGGGCGATGGAGGGAAGGCTATCGAGGCCGCGCTCGCCACGATGGACCTCACCGCCCTGCGCAGCCGCCCCGTTTCGCGGCTTTCAGGCGGCGAACGCGCGCGGGTATTGCTCGCGCGGGTGCTGGCGGGGGAGCCTGAATGGCTGCTCGCCGATGAACCGCTGGCGATGCTCGATCTCGCCCATTCGCAGGCGCTGCTTGCCCGGCTGCGTGCCGAGGCGGCAGCCGGACGCGGCGTCGCGGTGGTGCTGCATGATCTTGCCGCAGCGATGAACCGCGCAGACCGGGTGGTGGTGCTTGATCGCGGCAGGGTGGTGGCAGATGGAACGCCCGAACAGGCGCTCACCGAAGCGGTCCTCGCCGATGTATGGCAGGTCAAAGCGCGGTGGATTGGTGAGCCGGGCGCAAGGGCACTGGCGATTTCACCCGGCGCTTGACCGCTGCATGAAGCCGAGGCGCTGGCGGCCCGGCCTAAATCCATCCTCGGCCCACAGAAAATCTTTGTCGCCTTGATCCAGCAAAAATCCTACCATGCCACGGTGTTTTGCAGGAGAATCGCGCCTTGGATTTCGCCGCATTCGATCTTTCTGCCCTGCTGCCGTTCATCGCAGTTGGCTTTGCTGCGCAATTGATCGATGGCGCTTTGGGAATGGCCTTCGGGGTGATCTGCAACACGCTGCTGGTCGGCGTGATGGGGGTTCCGCCTGCTTTGGCATCGCAGCGGGTGCACATCGTCGAATGCTTCACCACTGCGACCTCAGGAATCAGCCACCTTCTGCACCGCAACGTTGATGGGCGGCTGTTTGTTCGCCTGCTGGTGCCGGGCATGATCGGCGGGGTGCTCGGGGCCTATGTGCTGACTTCGCTCGATGCCAGCTTCGTCAAACCGTTCGTGCTGTTATACCTCACCTGCATAGGCATTTACTTGCTGTTCCGAGGGATCATGTACCCGCCAAAAATCCGTGAGGCCAAGGCGATAGCGCCGCTTGGCTTGATCGGTGGGTTCCTTGATGCCGTTGGCGGCGGCGGCTGGGGGCCGGTCGTAACATCCAACCTGCTGATCCAAGGTGCCGATCCGCGCAAGGTTGTGGGAACGGTAAACACGGTCGAATTCTTCCTGACCATCACCGTTTCCGCCACTTTCATCTACCGGCTTGGCTTTGCCGATTTGGCGGGGGCGACGCTGGGTCTGCTCATCGGCGGGTTGCTCGCTGCGCCAATCGGAGCCTGGGCGGCCAAGCATTTCCCCGCCAAGACCATGCTGATTATGGTCGGAATAGTGCTCACGCTTACCAGCGCATACGGCGTTTATCGCGCCTGGGGTTGAGGCACGCTCACCCCACAATCCCGCCAGCAGCCAGCACCGCCAGCGTCAATATATCCGGAGCAAGCGCGGTCATCGGGCCGATCTGCACCGGCTTTTCCATGCCGACCAACATCGGCCCGATCATCGCATTGCCGCCCAGTTCGCGCAGCAGCTTGGCCGAGATGTTGGCCGATTGCAGCCCCGGCATAATCAGCACATTGGCAGGCCCGGAAAGGCGGCTGAACGGATAGTTCGCCATAACCTTGGGGTTGAGCGCCGCATCCGGTGCCATCTCGCCCTCATATTCAAAGCTGACGCCGCGCTCATCGAGCAGCGCCACCGCCTCACGCAGGTTCACGAGCCATTTGCCGGGGGGGTTGCCATAGGTCGAATAGGACAGGAACGCGACGCGCGGTTCATGCCCCAATCGGCGCGCGACCGCAGCGGTTTCAGTGGCTATGTGCGCCAGATCCTCGGCGCTCGGCCGTTCGTGGATGGTGGTGTCAGCAAGGAAAACGGTAACGTTTTTGCCGATCATCATGTGGATGCCAAAGGCTATCTCGCCCGGCTTGTCATCTATCACCTGCCGCACTTCGCGCATCGTCTGGGCGAAAGGCCGGGTGAAGCCCGAGATCATCGCATCGCCATGCCCCAAGGCCAGCAGCGCGGAGGCAAACACGTTTCGATCCTGATTGACCATGCGCTTGACGTCGCGCTCAAGAAACCCGCGCCGCTGCAGCCGCAGATAGAGGTAATCCACCATTGCCGCGACGTGCGGCGAACTAACCGAGGAATGCACCTCATAGCTTTCAGGATCGCTCACCCCCAGCGCCACCAGCTGATCGCGCACCGCCTGTTCGCGGCCAACCAGAACCGGAGTGCCATAGCCAAAATCGCGGAACTGGATCGCGGCGCGTAGGACCACTTCTTGTTCGGCTTCGGCAAATATCACCCGCTTGGGATTGGCCTTCACCTTTTCATAAACTTGCGTGAGCACCGACGTCGTCGGGTTGAGCCGCGCCTTCAGGCTGAGGCGGTAGGCGTCAAAATCCTCAATCGGCTTTTGCGCCACGCCCGAATCCATCGCCGCTTTGGCCACGGCGGAGGAAACCACCTCCATCAGGCGCGGATCGAAGGGGGCGGGGATGATGTAATCGGGGCCGAACTGGTGGCTCTTGCCATAGGCCGCCGCGACTTCCTCGGGCACCTGCTCACGCGCGAGCTCGGCAATCGCGCGCGCAGCGGCGATCTTCATTTTTTCGTTGATCGCGGTCGCGCGAACATCGAGCGCACCACGGAAAATGAACGGGAAGCCCAGCACATTGTTGACCTGATTCGGGTAATCCGAACGCCCGGTGGCGACGATGGCATCGGGGCGCACTGCATGGGCATCGGGCGGGGTGATCTCAGGATCAGGATTGGCCATGGCGAAGATGATCGGGTCTTTGGCCATCGATTTGACCATGTCTTGGCTGAACGCGCCCGCCACCGAAAGCCCGAAGGCCACATCGGCCCCGGCCATGGCATCGGCGAGCGTGCGTTTATCCGTATCAATCGCATGCGCGGATTTAAACTGATCGACCCCGGTGCGGCCCTGATAGATCACGCCTTTGCTGTCACACACGGTAACATTGGTGTGCCGCACGCCCATCGATTTGATTAGTGCGGTGCAGGCGAGCGCCGAAGCCCCCGCGCCGTTCACCACCACCTTGATATCTTTAAGCTCGCGCCCGGTAATGTGGCATGCGTTGACGAGGCCCGCCGCCGCGATGATCGCGGTGCCGTGCTGATCGTCGTGCATCACCGGAATTTTCATCCGTTCACGAAGTGCCTGTTCGATGACGAAGCATTCGGGCGCCTTGATATCCTCCAGATTGATGCCGCCGAATGTCGGCTCCATCAGCGCGACGGCTTCGATGAACTTGTCCGGATCTTCGGTATCGAGTTCAATGTCGATTGAATCGATGTCAGCAAACCGCTTGAACAGTGCCGCCTTGCCTTCCATCACCGGCTTTGACGCCAGCGCGCCGAGATTGCCGAGGCCAAGGATCGCGGTGCCATTGGTGATCACCGCCACCAGATTGCCGCGCGCGGTATATTCAAACGCAGTCTGCGGATCGCGGGCAATTTCGAGCACCGGCACGGCGACGCCGGGCGAATAGGCAAGGCTCAGATCGCGCTGCGTCGCCATCGGTTTTGAGGCGATAATCTCGATTTTGCCGGGGCGAATGGTGCTGTGATAGAACAGCGCCTCACGCTCAGTAAACTTGACGCTGCTTTCCTCGCGGGCGGGGCTTTCCTCACGGGGGACATCTTCATTGGGGTTCTGATCAGACACGCGCGGCAACTCCCTCATGCAATATGGCCCCTAACCAATCGCCGCGTCACGCGATAGGGGAAAGCGGAAGCTCGCACCGTTTCCGAATCGGTTTCGCAAGGTCTAATGACTGTTGATGCACGCATCGCAGCCCTCAATCGAACATCCCGGCCCGCCGACGCCGATGATGGCGCAGTATCATGGGCTGAAGGATCAGGCGGGCGATTGCCTGCTGTTCTACCGTATGGGCGACTTTTTTGAGCTGTTCTTTGATGACGCGCGGGTAGCGGCGCAGGTGCTGGATATTGCGCTGACCAGCCGGGGTGACGGGATGCCGATGTGCGGGGTTCCAGCGCATTCGGCGGAAGGCTATCTCGCGCGGTTGATTAAGGCGGGATGCCGGGTGGCAATTGCCGAGCAGGTGGAAACGCCCGAGCAAGCAAAGAAGCGCGGCGGATCAAAGGCGCTGGTGGCGCGAGACATCGTGCGGTTTGTTACTGCGGGGACGCTGACCGAAGAGGCACTGCTTGAGCCGCGCCGAGCGAATGTGCTGGCGGCAGTGTGCGATGTGCGCGGGGTGATCGGCCTTGCGTCTTGCGACATTTCAACCGGGCGGATGGAGCTAGAGGAATGTTCGCCTGAGCAAATCGGCGCGGCACTCGCGCGGGTGGGGGCGAGCGAGCTGGTGGTGGCCGAAGGTTGGGACTTGGCCCCGCACGATGCGATTCCGCGCCCCTCACGTGATTTTGCCAGCGATGGCGGAGAGGTGCGGCTGAAGGCCTTGCACGGCGTCGCCACGCTCGATGGTTTCGGCCAATTCAGCCGGGCGATGCTCGCAGCCGCCGGGGGGCTAGTGGCCTATCTCGATCATGCCGGGCGCGGGAAATTGCCGCTGTTGCTGCCGCCGGTGATGCGAACAGGCGCGGCGCATCTCGCGATGGACGAGGCGACGCGCGCCAGCCTTGAGGTTCTTGAGGCCAATGGCGGCGGGCGGCGGGGCAGCCTGATCGATGCGGTTGACCGCTGCGTCACCGGTGCAGGCGCGCGTCAATTGGCCGAGGATTTATCGGCACCGCTCACCCACATGGGCGAAATCGCCGCGCGGTTGGAACTGGTGGCTTGGCTGCATGATGAGCCGTTGCTGCGCGATGATTTGCGCGCCTTGCTGCGGGTGCTGCCTGATGTTGGCAGGGCGCTGGGGCGGATTGTTGCCGGGCGGGGGTCTCCGCGTGATCTCGGGCAATTGCGCGATGGGCTGGGTGAGGCTGCGCGGCTGCGCGATTATCTTGAGCGGCGGCAGGATCGCCCGTCGCTGATCGAGGCGCTGCTCCCGGCGCTCGGCGGACACGGGGCGCTCGTCGATCTTTTCTTGCGCGCTCTGGTTCCCGCGCCACCAACCGAGCGCAGTCAGGGCGGTTTCATCGCGGAAGGCTATGACCACGCGCTCGATGCGCTGCGGCAAACCGCGGGCCATTCGCGCCGCGCCATCGCTGCGTTGGAGGCGAAGTACCGCGGCGACACCGGCGTCGCCGCGCTCAAAATCCGCCACAACGGCGTGCTTGGCTATTTCATCGAGGTTCCCGCCAAACACGCCGACCGGCTGATGGCCCCTGAGTCCGGCTTCACCCACCGTCAGACGATGGCGGGCGCGGTGCGGTTCAACGCGCTGGCGCTCCACGAAGAAGCCAGCCGCATTGGCGAGGCAGGCGGTCATGCGCTCGCCGCAGAAGAAGCGCATTTTGAGGAACTCGTCGCCGAGGCGGTGAAACGCGCCCACGCCATCGCCGCCACCGCCGCCGCACTCGCCCGGATTGACGTTGCGGCCGGACAGGCCGAACGCGCGGCGGAAGGGGGATGGTGCAGGCCAGTGATCGTGGCTGATCCCTGCCTTGAAATCACTGGCGGACGGCACCCGGTGGTCGAGGCGGCGCTGGCGGTGCGCGGTGAACGCTTTGTTGCCAACGATTGTCAACTGGGCTCCGATGATCGGTTGTGGCTGGTCGGCGGGCCGAACATGGGCGGCAAGTCCACCTTCCTGCGCCAGAACGCTTTGATCGTGCTTTTGGCACAAGCAGGTGGCTTTGTACCCGCTTTCAGTGCCGTTGTAGGCCTTTGTGATCGCCTGTTCTGCCGGGTTGGCGCGTCGGACAACTTGGCGCGTGGACGCTCGACATTTATGGTCGAAATGGTTGAAACTGCGGCGATTTTATCGCAGGCGACCGAACGCAGCTTCGTCATCCTCGATGAAGTCGGACGCGGCACTTCAACCTACGATGGCCTAGCTCTGGCATGGGCAGTGGCCGAAGCAGTCCACGGCCAAAACCGCTGCCGCTGCCTGTTTGCCACGCATTATCATGAACTTGCGCGTCTTGCCGAAACTTGCGAGGCGCTGTCGCTCCACCACGTCCGCGCGCGTGAATGGAAGGGTGATCTCGTGCTGCTGCACGAACTGGCGGAAGGCCCGGCGGACCGATCTTATGGCCTCGCGGTGGCTAAACTTGCAGGCGTTCCCCCGCCGGTGGTTGCGCGGGCGAAATCGGTGCTGGACCGCCTCGAAAAGGGCCGCGCGGAAACCGGCGGATTGGCCGCTGGCCTAGGCGATCTGCCGCTGTTCGCCGCCGCAGCAGCCTATGAACCGCCACCGCCAAGTGCCAGCGATGCCATGCGAGCCCGTGTGGCGGCGCTCGATCTTGATAGCCTCACCCCGCGCGATGCGCTCGATTTGCTCTATGAATTAAAGCGGCAGGCAGGCACCGAAGTTTAACCCCTTCGGGCGATAACGCAGCCCATGTTTGGCCCGCGCCTCAACACAGTGTTCCAAAGCCCCGGCAAGGCGCTGGTCTGGTCGGCCTTCATCCTGCTCACCGCCTATTGCAGCGTGCCTTCGCGCGAACAGAGCGATGCCGAGGCCAAGGCGGCACACGCGGCCAAGCATCAGGGCGGCAATCCTTGGGCAAAGCAGGTTCCAAATAGCTAACCGAATATGACGTCCCTCAGCGAGAGATTAGCGCGTCGGAACCGGCTTATCGCCCGAATAATCGTAAAAACCGCGCCCCGTTTTGCGGCCCCACCAGCCGGCTTCGAAATACTTCACCAGCAGCGGCGCAGGCCGGTATTTGGAATCGCCGGTGGTTTTGTAAAGCACCTGAACAATCTCATAAAGCGTATCAATACCGACGAAATCCGCCAGTTCGAGCGGCCCCATCGGGTGGTTGAGGCCGATGCGGCAGCCCTGGTCGATATCCTCGATTGATCCCATGCCCGAACCCAAGACGAACACGGCCTCGTTAATCATCGGCACCAGAATACGGTTGACGATGAAGCCGGGCTCGTCGCCCGCGACAACGACTTCTTTGCCGATGGAAATCGCATAGGCCTTTGCGCGGTTCAGCGTTTCGGGCGCGGTGGCGATGCCGGGTATGACCTCAAGCAGCCCCATCAGCGGCACCGGATTGAAGAAGTGCATGCCGATGAACCGCTTGGGATCGACCGATTTCGCCCCCATGCGGGTGATCGGGATCGAGCTGGTGTTCGACGCCAGCACAGCATCCGGGGCGAGCACTTTGCCCGCTTCTTCGATAATCTTGAGCTTGATGTCTTCACGCTCGGTCGCCGCCTCAATGATGAAATCGGCATCGTGCATCGCTGCATAGCCTTCAATCGGCGTGATCCGCGCGAGCAGGCCATCGACCAACGCGGAATCCATTTTGCCGCGCGCAACCAGTTTGCTCAGCGTGCGTTCGATCCCAGCCTTGGCGCGTTCAGCATTGGCGAGGTTGAGATCGGACAGCAGCACATCATGCCCGTATTGCGCCGAGGTCTGGGCAATGCCCGCACCCATCTGTCCCGCCCCGATGATCGCAATTTTCGACATTCAAAACCCTTCGCACTTGCAGCAAAGAGTGGTGCCTAGCGGCGGGGAAGAGCCTTGGCTAGAGGGGAGCGGTGCTATTACGCTGTCGTCAATTCCGCCATCCCGGCGCTGGCCGGAACCCAGCACAAGCAAATTAAGTCGCGAAGCGGCGTTTGTTGTTCGGGTCTGGGTCCCGGCCTGCGCCGGGATGACGATTAGGTGAAATGAGCGACCTTAAGGCCGCGCTACCTATTCTTTCCCGGCACCCAGAGAATATCCTCGGCCCCATTTGCGTTGAGCGCACGGGCGAGTTGGAAGAGATAATCCGACAGCCGGTTGATATAGGAAAGCGCCGCCGGGTTAACTGGCTCCGCTGCCGCTAGCGCCGCCATCGCGCGCTCGGCCTTGCGCACCGAAGCCCGCGCAACATGCACCCGCGCCGCCGCCTCGCTGCCGCCCGGAAGTATGAAACTGGTGAGCGGTTTGAGTACTTCGTTCAGCGCATCAATCTGGCCTTCCAGCCATGCGGTTTGCGAAGGGACCATGCGCAGCACCATTTCAGATGGCGCGAATTCCGCTCCCGGAGTGGCAAGGTCTGCGCCCAGATCAAACAGATCATTCTGCGCACGCTGCAATGCGGCATGTCGTGGGCTTTCAATCAGCGCAACCAGCGCCAGTCCTATCGCTGAATTCGCCTCATCAACCGCGCCGATGGCCTCAAACCGCGCGTCTTGCTTGGGCCGCCGCGATCCATCGACCAAGCCTGATGTACCCTGATCCCCGGTCCGAGTGTAAATCTTGTTGAGCTTGACCATCTGCGCTTGCGAAAGCCTACTTGCTGCCAACCGCCAGCAGCACGGCCACCACCAGCACCGCCGCGCCTTGAAACAGGATGCGATGGTACATCATCTTGTTCTGGCGAAGCTGCATCGGGCTTGGGCCGTCACCGTAATCGTGGTTCAGATCGTCACGCGTGGATTGCATAAAGGCGATAATGCCGCGCACCAAGCTCACCACGACCATAATCATCAGCCCGACGACGACGAGTAAGAGGAGATATTTCATGTCTGCATTCCTACGCCTTCTGCCAGCGAAATACCAGCGGGGAAGTGGTACGACCGAAGCGAATTAGCCCGCGCGATTCCATCCTCACCGGCGCGGCGTAGATCAGCCAGCGAAGGCGAACCGCGCCGCTTGGCAAGCTTGCGCCCGTCCGCCTCCACCAGCAGGCCGTGATGATGCCACGTTGGCACCGGCAGATCGAGCAGCGCTTGCAGCAGGCGGTGGACATGACTGGCGGCGAACAGATCGGCCCCGCGCGTCACCAGCGTGATGCCGTCCGCCGCATCATCAAGCGTCGCGGCGAGGTGATAACTGGCCGGAGCATCGCGGCGCAGGACGATGACATCGCCGAATATTTCGGGCGTGGCGGTTTGGAGGCCTGCCAGTTCGTCATTCCAAATAAGCGGCCCAGCAAGCGCCACCGCCTTCGCCATATCAAGCCGCCAAGCCACGTCATCGCCCAGCTTTGCCACCTTTTCCCGGCACGTCCCCGGATAGATCGGCCCGTCTGGACCTTGCGCGCCCGCCGCCCGCGCAACATCGCCACGGCTGCACGTGCAGGGATAGAGCAGCCCCATATCGATCAACCGCGCGGCGGCATTGGCATAGGCGGCAAGGCGCTGCGACTGGAACACCACCTCGCCATCCCAGTTCAGCCCCAGCCAGCGTAAATCGGCCAGAAATTCCCCTACCAGTCCGTCCCGGCTGCGCGCGCCATCGATGTCCTCAATCCGCAACAAAAATTCGCCGCAGCGCGCCCGCGCCAGATCATGCGCGATAACCGCCGCATAGGCATGGCCAAGGTGCAGCGGGCCATTGGGGCTGGGGGCAAAGCGGGTGCGGATCATCACCTGCGCACTCTTCCTGTGGATTGTGGCTTCGCGCAAGGCTTGACGGCAGCGCGCACGGCATGTTCTTTACGCCGATGCACTGTCAAAAACCCGTAATGCCAACCTGCCACAGGGAGCCATGTTCAAGGCGGAGCTGATCGAGCGCGCGGCCCGGTTCCGTAGCGCGGAGGGCGATCCCGCCCGTTCGCTAAGCGATTGCCCGGCGCTCGTGCTCAACGCCGATTACACCCCGCTTTCGTATTATCCGCTCAGCCTGTGGCCGTGGCAAACAGCGATCAAGGCGGTGTTCCTTGATCGGGTGGCGATTGTCGAAAGTTATGAGCGCGAGGTGCATTCGCCCAGTTGGCAGATGAAAATTCCCTCGGTGATTGCGCTGCGGCAATATGTCCGCCCGAGCGAGTTTCCTGCCTTCACGCGTTTTAACCTGTTCCTGCGTGACCGATTCTCTTGCCAATACTGCGGCAGCCCGCATGGGCTGACCTTTGATCACGTGATCCCCAGGCGGCTGGGCGGGCGGACAAGCTGGGAAAACGTCGCCACGGCTTGCGCCCCGTGCAACTTCCGCAAGGGCGGGCGCACCCCAGCGCAGGCGCACATGCCGCTGCTCGTCGCGCCGATCCGCCCGACCAACTGGCAGTTGCAAGAACGCGGCAAAGCCTTCCCGCCGGGGCATCTGCATGAGACATGGCGCGATTGGCTGTACTGGGATGTTGAGCTGGAGGCTTGAGGGTATGCGTCAAGATACTCCGGCCCATAATCGGTGCGCGCCGGCATCTCGCAGTTAGCAAAAAACAATAAGCGCCCCGCCCGTTTGATTGGGCGGGGCGAGGTGGGTGGTGGCGATTTCAG
This sequence comes from Novosphingobium sp., assembly GCA_043758655.1. GTDB lineage: Bacteria > Pseudomonadota > Alphaproteobacteria > Sphingomonadales > Sphingomonadaceae > Novosphingobium. Next base: position 1,917 of record JAYVNC010000132.1, on the reverse strand, counting down.
TCTCGCGGGATCGTCCAGCGCACTGAGGTATTGAATGATCCGCTGGCCTTTGCGCCACTGGTATCGGTTGCCGGTTCAAACCGTGAGCGCGAAACCAGCTTGGCGCAGGCGGCGGCATCGAGCCTTGGGAAACCACTTGATGCGGTAACCATGCAAGCCGTCGCCACACCGCTTGCGTTGACCGCCAGATGCACGCGAACCAGCCCCTGATTGCCTTCGCGGAGGTCTTGCGCCGGATAGTCATTGGTGGTCACCCACTCGCCGGGCCGCCCGCGCGGACGTGGGGCTTTGGCATCGAATTGGGGCTGAGGGTCAGCCGTCGCGTTAGTAGTGGGGCCGGTATAAGGCCCGGGGCCTACAGTTGGGCCGGGGGTTGGAAAGGTGGTCGGCCCAGCGGTCGGCTGAATTGGTGAAAGGGTCGGCATAACCGTGGGCTGCACGATCGGACTGTGCTCAGCGCTCGGAGTAGGTGTTGGCGTCGGCTGCGGAGCCGCCTTTGGAACCGCAGTTGCCAAAACCGGCGGCGGCGGCGCGAGGGGATGGAACCTCGTCGTCAGCCCGGTTATTACTGCATAGATAACCACGGCTTCGAGCGCGGTAACAGCGATAATCGTTCGCGTGCGGTCGGTGGCGTTACGCCCAGCATTATAAACCATGACACACCTCTTTCCATGGCCCCATCCCGGGCATGCGCCGGGTAGAGGCTTGTTTAGTGGAGTGTCCGGACAGCGTTTGTTATGTCACAACGTAACATGAAATGCAAGGATTATTGAATTAATATGCTAACTAAGGATAGTTATTAGTTATGAAGTTACCCAAGTCAGATTAGTTGTGATCCAAAGGGTGTTGGAAGATTGTGCCGCCGCCGCGCCGCGCCGCGCTGTGGTTAAAGCGATCTCGATCCTGCTGCTATCACGCGTGAAATTGATTTACTTCACCGCACGCGCGGAACTTTCCTTTGCTCTGATCGCTTTAGAAGCAGCTGAAAGGATATTGAATGACCACTATCGAAACCCGCGACGGAACAAAACTGCGCTGCAAGGAACTGGGGAAAGGCCGTTCGGTAATCCTGATTCATGGCTGGCCGCTGTCAGCTGACAGCTGGGATCCGATCATGATCAAGCTGGCTGACAATGGCTACCGCGCAATCGCCTATGATCGTCGCGGGTTTGGCTCTTCAGATCATGCCGCATCAGGCTATGATTATGATACCTTTGCCGACGATCTTGCCGATGTAATGCAAGCAACCAGCGCGAGCGAAAATGTCGCTCTCGTTGGCTTTTCGATGGGCGGGGGTGAAATCGCCCGGTACATGTCACGCCACGGCGGAGCCGGGGTAACACAGGCGGTGCTGGTCAGCTCGGTTGTGCCCTATATGCTGAAAACCGCCGATAATCCCAACGGCGTTCCCCAAGCGACATTTGATGAAATGAGCGCTGGAATGAAGAAGGATTTCCGCGCGTTCTTTACCGGGTTCTTCAAGGGTTTTTATGGCAAAAAGGTGAGCGAGGAAGAACGCCACTGGGCCTGGATGACGACGATGAAGTCCAGTCAATTTGCCGCTATGCAATCTGCCGCGGCTTTTGCCACCACCGATTTCCGCCCCGACCTGCCCAGCCTGAGCGTGCCGACGCTGGTTATTCACGGGACCGCTGACAAGACCGTTCCGATAGATGCAACCGGCAGGCAGGTTGCCGAAAAAGTCCCGTCCGCGGAATTGATTGAATATGAAGGTGAGCCGCACGCGGTGTTTGCCACGCAGACAGAGCTGCTTGGCGATGACATCATCACATTCTTGGGCAAAGCCGGTAAATAGGTTTGACATAACAAACCATATAGGTTATAAGCCCCGCCATCGGAACGGGTGCGGTGCTGACAGTGCACGTCATCGTCGCCATCCGCACCGCATGGGTTTCA
>JAYVNC010000131.1:0-16545 GCA_043758655.1 Novosphingobium sp. | reverse complement strand
ACATTTTCGTAGCTGGACGCGGAATCGTCATCGTCCCCGGCACTACAGTCACGTACGCAGACAGAAAGAGTAATACCCATTTTGTCTATGGCGGTGTGATCGGCGGCCAATGGCAGAACGGATCGCTGATTTTCGGCGTTGAAGGTGATATTCACGGTCCGCGCGATTTCACCGGTTTCACCACATCATCTGCGACTCCTCCGACTACCCTTGCTACTGCTGGCACTGCCACGGTATCGCGCAGCGCGCACATGTCCTACGATTGGTCATTGCGGGCTCGCATAGGCACCCCAGTTGGCGAAAAGGCCATGGTTTATCTATCGGGCGGTGTGGCGGGAACGCGCGTCAGGCTTGATGGCGTAGACACTTTCACCGCGCCCGCCGGCGCCGCGGCTACTGGCAGTGGCATTGCCGCGTTCAATGTGCCGACGATCGGCCCAGTCATTTTGACCGCGAGCGAACGGCGCAGTTTTACCGGCTGGACCGCCGGTGCTGGAGGGGAAGTTAAAATTGCTGCCAATTTCGGTATCGGCATCGATGGTCGCTATACCAATTATGGGGCACATGATTTTGCCCTAGCCAGCGGCTGCGCGGGATCGACCGCTGTAGCAGGAACCTGCGCAGGCACCAGCCGCACTGCGCCGCCAATTGTTATCAGCGGAACCACGCTCAATCCTGCGACCGACGTAACGCCAGCGGTTGTCCCAGGCGCCACGCGCGTGAGCCTAAGCGATGTTCGGGTAACCATTCGCGCTGTGCTGCACTTCTAGGTTCCGGCGGACAACCAAGCTCGCGCCGCACCGCCGAGCAACAGCACCGCCGCGAACAGCGCGAAGAAAAATACGCTGGTCCAATCGACAAAGCCCACCGCATCGGGATCGCGGCGTTTGCGGCGGCGACGATCACCGGCCCATGCAATCAGCGCGACAAGTACAGAAATTGCACCGCAGGCCGCGAAAAAGGGTGCAGAAAGTTCCATCACGCCCCCTTGCCCGATCTTGCGCGGCGGTTAAAGCCAGACTGTGGAAATCCGCCAACGCCCCGTCTTGGCGCTCGGCCTGCGCCTTGTCGCGGCGCTGTGCATCGCCACCATGTTCATGCTGGGCAAGCTCGCGTTTGAACACGGCGTCGCCCTGCCAGAAATTTTGTTCTGGCGACAGGTGGTAACCCTGCCTGTATTGCTCGGTTACCTTGCTGCGACCAGCAATCTAGCCTCGCTGCGGACGAACCGCATCGGCAGCCACGCCAAGCGGGCAGGCATTGGCACGGTGGGAATGTTCACCAATTTTGCCGCCGTAACCCTTCTGCCACTGGCCGAAGCGACCACACTTAACTTCACCGCTCCGCTGTTCGCCGTGATGATTGCCGCACTGGTTTTGCGCGATCACGTTGGCCGATGGCGCTGGATGGCGGTGCTGTTTGGTTTTGCCGGGGTGCTGGTTATCACCCAGCCTGGCCACGCGCATATTCCCATGCTGGGGGCGGCGGCTGGATTGATATCGGCAGTGCTCAACGCGGCGATCAGCTTTCAAATCCGCGATCTTGCCCGCACCGAACAACCGGTAACGGTGGTGTTCTATTTCGGCCTGTTTGGCACCCTGCTGATGATCCCGTTCTTGCCGTTTTATGCCACGCCGCACAGTCTGGGGCTGTGGTTGCTGCTGATTGGCGTTGGCCTTTGCGGAACATTAGCTCAGCTATTCCTCACCGCCGCGCTGCGGCTTGGCCCCGTGGCGAGCGTCATCATCATGGATTACAGCCAGATCATCTGGGCGACGCTCTATGGCTGGCTGATATGGCAGAACCTGCCAAGCCAGAGCACTTGGGCAGGCATGCCGCTGATTATTGCTGCGGGGGTTGTCATCGCCTGGCGCGAGCACCGGTTGGCGCGGAATTATCGGGTGACGCCAGCCGAAAATGAGTAGTTTAAGTCGCGCGCAATTCTTTCGCGCGCCGCCACAGCTCAATCGCATAGCCGGTAAGCATCCCGAGCGCGAAGCCGAGTAGGGCATCGGTGGCCAGTGGCAGCGCCGGATGAACACCCGGGGCGGCTGGCCCGCCCGCATCCGAAGGGATAAGGAACCGCCGCGCAACGATAATCCCGACGATCATAATGAGCCCGGCGGGCGATTGCCGGATCATCAGCGCGCCGGTGCTCTCATCAATATGCAGGTGCATCATCCGCGCGCGCTGCCAGCCGATCACCCCACCGCCAATGACCCCGGCCGCGAACAGTTCCCACCCAGCGAGCGAGGGCGGGATCGCCCACAGCATCGTGCCGACCAGCGCGACATAGATCGCCGGTCCAATCCACATCCGACCCATCTTTAGCGGCTTGGCCACCGCCATGCTCTTCCACCGCCGCCACATGACGATGGCGATGATCACGAACGGTAGCAGTTGCAGCCATTGTTGAGATTGCATGTGCGAATTATTCCCCTGCCAGCGCCGGATCGCGCCACGTCAGCACAGGTTTGCGCGCAGCAAGCGTTTCGTCAAGCCGCCGCCTTGGCGCGAAATGCGGTGCGCTTTTGAGCGTGGGATCGGAATTTCGCGCGCGGAGTGCAACCGCGCGCAGCGAGCCGATCAGCCGGTCGAGGCCATCCTTGCTTTCAGTCTCGGCCGGTTCGACCAGCATCGCGCCGTGGACCACCAGCGGGAAATAGACCGTCATCGGGTGAAATCCTTCGTCGATCAGCCCCTTGGCAATATCGAGCGTCGTGAAGCCTTCGGGCATATCGCCATCGCTGAACAAGGCTTCGTGCATACACGGCCCCGCCTTGCCGAACGGCGCATCGAGCACGTCTTCAAGGCTGCGCAAAACATAATTGGCGTTGAGCACTGCATCCTCGGCCACCTGTCGCAAACCATCTGCACCGTGGCTTAGGATATAGGTTAGCGCGCGGGTGAACATGCCCATCTGGCCATGAAAGGCTGCCATGCGGCCAAAACTTTGCGGGTGTTCAGCAGAAGCGTCTTCCTCCTCGATCAGTCGGAACGATCCATCGGGTTGGCGTGCGGTGAACGGCAACGGGGCAAATGGGGAGAGCGCTTCTGACAGCACCACGGGGCCTGAGCCTGGCCCGCCGCCGCCGTGCGGGGTGGAAAAAGTTTTGTGCAGATTGATGTGCATGGCATCGATACCAAGGTCACCCGGCCGCACCTTGCCAACGATCGCGTTGAAGTTCGCGCCGTCACAATAAACATATCCGCCAGCGGCGTGGACCGCGTCGGAGATCGCCTTCATATCACGCTCAAACAGTCCGCAGGTGTTGGGGTTGGTTATCATCACCCCAGCAACGTCTGGCCCCAGCCGCGCGGTGAGTGCGGCAAGGTCAACGCGGCCTTCCGCAGTGGCTGGAATATTCTCGACCGAAAACCCGGCAAAGGCGGCGGTGGCGGGATTGGTGCCGTGCGCGCTTTCAGGCACCAGCAGCACCGTGCGCGGATCGCCCCGCGACGCCAGCGCCGCCTTGATGCACAGCACCCCGCAAAGCTCGCCATGCGCGCCGGCCTTGGGTGTCATGGCGACGCCGTGCATGCCCGTTAGCGTTACCAGCCAGTGCGCCAGTTCATTGATAACCCCCAGCGCGCCCTGCACTGTTTGCACCGGCTGCATCGGGTGGAGATCGGCAAACCCGGCCATCCGCGCGACCTTCTCATTGAGCCGCGGGTTGTGCTTCATCGTGCACGATCCGAGCGGGAACGGGCCAAGATCAATGGCGTAGTTCTGGCGCGAAAGCCGCGTGTAATGCCGCACGGTTTCGGGTTCCGACAGGCCGGGGAGCGGGGGAAGTGCCTTGCGCAGAAACTTTGTCAGGCCGGGCAGAATATCACCTCTCGGCTCGGCCAAATCGACCCCGCAGGTGCCGGGGCGGCCCAGTTCAAAGATCAGTTTTTCTTCGAGCGACAGTGCACGGTCACCGCTGGCGGTGAAGGGTACTATTTCGGCATCCGAAACTTCCCCCATCGCGGGACGCCAGCCGGAGGTGTTGGGCGCGTTCATGCGGGGACTCCTTCAAGCACTTCGCTCAGGGCTGATGCCAGCGCCGCAATATCCGCATCAGTCGTCAGTTCACTGGCGCAAACGATCAGGCCATTTTCAAGGCCGCTCACTCCAGGATAAAGCCGCGCAAGCGACACCCCGGCGAGGACATTCCGGTCCGCCAGTTCGCGCACAACATCACGGGCATTGCGCGGAAGCAGCACGGTGAATTCATTGACGTAAGCATCATTCACCACCCGCACCCCCGGAATTGCCGTCAAGGCCGCCGCCGTCGCCCGCGCGGTATCGTGGTTGATCCGTGCCAGTTTTGCCAGCCCTTCTCCGCCGAGCAGCGTCATGTGAATCGAAAACGCCAAAGCACACAGGCCCGAATTGGTGCAGATATTGCTCGTCGCCTTCTCGCGCCGAATGTGCTGCTCGCGGGTCGACAGCGTCAGCACAAACCCGCGCCGTCCTTCAGCATCGACCGTCTGGCCGCAAAGCCGCCCCGGCATCTGGCGCACAAACTTTTCACGGCAACCGAACAACCCGAGGTAAGGCCCGCCAAAGTTCAGCCCGACGCCAATCGATTGCCCTTCCCCCACAACGATATCCGCGCCGAGATGCCCGGGCGCTTCGATAAGCCCGAGCGCCACCGGCTCGGTCACCACAGCTATCAGCAGCGCGCCCTGCTCGTGGGCGGCTTCAGCGATCGCGGCCAAATCAGGAATGCGGCCGAGCACATCGGGATATTGCACCACCACGCAACTCGTCTCGCCATCGATTCCCGCCATCAGCGTGGCGTCGTCTGGCTCGGCGCTCAGTTCGGGCAGATGGACGTCGAGCACATCGCCGGTAAACTTCGCCATGGTCATTGCAGTGCCGATGTAATGCCCATGCAAGCCGCCCGAAAGCACCGCCTTGCTGCGCCGGGTGATGCGTCCTGCCATGGCAATCGCCTCCCAACAGGCGGTCGATCCGTCATACATCGAGGCATTGGCGACATCCGTACCGAGCAGCCGCGCGACTTGCGTCTGGAATTCAAACAGCACCTGAAGCGTGCCTTGCGCAATCTCCGGCTGGTACGGGGTATAGGCGGTAAGGAACTCTCCGCGCTGGATTAAATGATCGACCGAGGCCGGGATGTGGTGGCGATAGGCCCCCGCACCAATGAAAAACGGTGCGGCCCCGGCGGAGAGGTTTTGGCCTGCTAGCGCGCCCATATGCCGCTCCACCGCCATCTCACTCGCGTGCATAGGCAGGCCTTCGATAGGCCCTGAAAGCCGCGCGGTGGCGGGCACATCCTCAAACAGGGCATCGACATGGTCCACACCAATTACGCCAAGCATTTCGGCGCGGTCGGCGGGGGTTAGTGGGAGGTATCGCATTAAATTATAGCCCCTTGATGAATTCTGCGTAACCCACCTCGTCCATCAAACTGGCCAGTTCTCCCGTATCCGAAAGCGCAATGCGGAACAGCCAGCCGCCAGTCTCGGCATCGGTATTCACCAGCTCAGGCGCATCCCCCAGCGCATCATTCACCGCGCTGACTGACCCGGAAACGGGCGAATAAACATCGCTCGCAGCCTTGACCGAATCGACCACACAGGCGCTGTCACCCTTGGCGAATGTCGCGCCCTCGGCGGGGAGATCGACATAGGTTATGTCCCCCAGTTGGCCTTGCGCATAGTCAGAAATGCCGACCGTTCCGGTGTCTCCGTCCACTTCAATCCATTCGTGATCTTTGGTAAAATAACGCGGCATGGGAAAGCTCCTCAGCGGTGATAGCGGTGGGGGACAAAGGGCATCGGTACGACGGTGGCGGGCAAACGCTTGCCGCGCATATCAATTTCGAGCGCGGTGCCGGGTGCGGTCAAGCTTGCGTCAACATAGGCCATCGCAATCGGGCCTTCTAGGCTGGGCGAGAACCCGCCCGACGTTACCCGGCCAACTTGCCGCGCCCCGCTGAACACCAGCGCGCCTTCACGCGCCGCCTGCCTGCCTTCAAGCAACAGGCCGATGCGCTTAGTCGTCGGACCATCGGACAGAACTTTAAGCACATGGTCCGCGCCGATGAACCCGCCCTCACTGCGCCGCCGTTTGTTAACCCCAAACAGCAAATCGGCGCTGACAGGGTCGGTGTCCTCGCTCAGATCATGCCCATATAGCGGGAGGCCAGCTTCTAGCCGCAAACTGTCGCGCGCGCCAAGACCGATGGGTTTTACTTCGGGCTGAAGGCACAGCGCATCTGCCAAAGCTTCTGCATGATTAGCAGGAACCGAAATCTCAAACCCATCCTCGCCGGTATATCCCGAACGGCTTATCCGCAGCGGCACGCCATTCCATTCGAACGGCCCTGCGTCCATGAACTTCATTTCGGCGGGCGTCGGCCAACCCGCGTTCATCGGCGTGATTGCCAACTGCGCCAGCGCCTGCGCGGCTTCGGGGCCTTGCAACGCCAGCAGCGCGTCTTCATCAAGATGCCGCAGCGTGATCTCGTCGGGCAGATTCACCCGCAGGTAGGCGATGTCATCCCACTTGGTCGCACCGTTGACCACGAGATAATAATGGTGCGCGGCATTGGTCACCATCAGATCATCAAGAATGCCGCCGTGTTCATCGAGCAGCAGCGAATAGCGCTGACGGCCGGGCTTCAAGGTGGCGAGATCAATCGGCAATACGACTTCGAGTGCGCTCGCTGCGGTATCGCCCGAAACTTCCAACTGTCCCATGTGCGAAACATCAAACAGCCCGGCATGTTGCCGCGTCCACAAGTGCTCGGCCATCACGCCTTCATATTGCACTGGCATATGATACCCGGCGAATTCGACCATCCGCCCGCCGCGTGCGCGGTGCCAGGCATCGAGCGGCAAGGTCATCACCTCGGCCACTTCCTCGTCGGCCAAATCCCGATCAATTTCGCTAGCATCAACGCTCATCAGACACAGCTCCGCAACAGTTAGCACACCATTTCAGGTGCCCCCTCTGTCACGGAAGCCTGAGAGCATTACCCCTTCGGCGGCCCCCAACTTGCGCTAGGGACTCTTTCCAGAGCGTCGTTATCGACCGGCACGGTCCTTTGTGCCTGAGAGTTTCCGGGGCGGTTGCTCCTTCGGCGCCCGACGATGCGTGATCTCTCACGAATCGGCAGGGCTCTCCCGCGCGGTCAGCGACTTTGATCGGCTTGGCTTCAGGTGGGCTTCAAGTCAACGCAGACTTTAGTGCAGCGCGGGCCTAATCCACAGAGCCTTGTCTACTGGGCCGCCATGCACCGCATCGCGCACCGACTGCTCCAAGGCCACGCGCCGGATCGCGCGGAGAAAATCCTCGTGTTCAAAGGCAAAGCGCCCGCGCGCCTTTTGCCGGGTGAGAGCGATGATGGTCTGGGCGAGAATTTCAGAATGGACCGAGCGAAACCGCGCGTAGGCCCCGCGGAGAAAAAGGTCAGCCACGGGCGCGAGCATCTGGGCAGCCGCCTCAAGAACACGCCGTTCTTTGCGCGGCCCGATGATCAATCCGGGACGCAGCACATCCAAACGGGGATAGCCGATCTTGCCGAGCGCCTGTTCGACTTCGCCCTTAACACGCAAATATAGCCGCTTGGCATTCCGGTCTGCGCCGACTGACGATGCCGCAATTAACTGCTTTGCCCCCGCTGCCAGCCCCCAGCGCGCGCAATCAAGCACCAATTTTTCATCGACCGAACGAAACGCCGCCTCGTCCTTACCCGATTTCGCCCAGGTGGTGCCGAGCGCAATCACCAGCACGTCAGGGCTGGCAGCGGCGATGGCCTGCTCCCAGCCTTCAATGGGCGCGAGCAGCACTTCCATCCGCGCGCCCTTGGGCAGCTTGGCCTCGCGCCGCGACACTGCGACCAGCTTAACATCGCGGCGGCCAACGCAGGCCTCGATCAACGCGGCGCCGATCAGCCCGGTCGCTCCGACGAGGCAGATCCGAGTGGGCCTAGACATTGCTCGCCTCAAACATTGCTAAGTCCGTCGGGAATCGAACCGAAGATTCGCGCATAGGCCGAGATGGCGAAGCGGTCCGTCATGCCTGCAATGTAGTCCGCAATGTGCCGACTGCGGAGGGGTTCGGCTTCGTGACCGCGCCCAGCCCAATCGCTGCCCATCTGGGCCGGGTCAGCCGAATAGGCATCGAATAATCCTGCGGTTACCAACCGCGCGCGCTCGGCTGTGACGAGTTGATCGGGATGGTAATAGAGCTTTTCGTAAAGGAAGTGCTTCAACGCGCGCTCTTGTGCGGCAACTTGGGGGGAAAACAGAGCCGTTTGAGTGCCCTTGCGGCGCACATCTTCAGCAGTCGCTAGTCCGACTGTTTGCCTGCGGGTTTCGTCAATCAACTCATTGACCATCCAGCCGATTTGACTGCGTACCAACTCGCGCAGTTGACGATTACGCTCGGCAAGCGGATAGCGGCGCTGCACTTCGGCCCATCGGTCGGAAACGAAATCTAGCGTCAGCAATTCATCGAGATCGAGGAACCCGGCGCGCAGGCCATCGTCGATATCGTGGTTATCATAGGCGATATCATCAGCCAGCGAGGCGACCTGCGCTTCGAGCGAAGACCATTGCGGAAGGTCCATCGGATAGGCGGCGTCCAGCTCGGCAAGCGCCCAATTCGGTTGGGAAACTGGCCCGTTGTGTTTGGCCAGCCCCTCAAGCAATTCCCAACTCAAGTTCAGCCCATCATGTTCGCAATAGGGGCTTTCAAGCCGCATCAGCGTGCGCAGGCAGTGCGCATTGTGATCGAACCCGCCAAAGGGTGCCATTGCCGCATCAAGCGCCGCTTCGCCCGCGTGCCCGAACGGCGGATGACCAATATCGTGCGCCAGACACAGCGCCTCGGTCAGATCCTCATCAAGCCCCAGCGCGCGCGCGATAACCCTGCCAATCTGGGCAACTTCAAGGCTATGCGTCAGCCGGACGCGGTAGTGATCGCCATCGGGCGCGATGAAAACCTGTGTTTTGCTGCGCAGACGGCGGAAGGAAATCGAATGGATAATCCGATCCCGGTCGCGTTGAAAATGCCCGCGCGGGCCGCGCGCCAGCCCTTCGCCCACGGCAAATTCGCGGCCTCGGCTGTGCGTCGGATCGCTGGCAAAGGGGGCACGAAAAACCTCGGTCAGGGTCTTAACCCCCCAGAATCCACGCCGCCGCCGCTTCAGCATGGATGCGGGTGCAATCATAGATTGGCAGCACGTTAGCGTCGACATCGACGACCATTTCGAGCTCAGTGCAGCCCAAAACCACCGCTTCCGCGTCCTCCTGAAAAAAGTTGGTCAGCATGGTTTTCAGTTCGCGCTCGGACTGACGGCTGGCCTTGCCGATCAACAGCTCATCGTAAATGATCCGGTCGAGCGCTTCGACATATTCCATTTTGGGCGGCAGCAATTCGATGTCGCGGGCGATCAGTTTCTGACGGTAAAAGTTTTCGACCATGACATTGCGCGTGCCGATTAGCGCGACTTTTTTGCGGCCATCAGCGGCGATCCGCTCCGCCACGCATTCGGCAATGTGGATCACTGGCACTTGCACCGCTGCTGCAACGCGGTCGTAAATCTTGTGCATCGAATTGGCGCCGATAATCAACGCGGTTGCCCCCGCAGTCTCGAGCCGCTTGGCGCTGTCAGCCAGCACTTCGGCGGCGTGATCCCATCCGGCGTTATCCGAAATCCGCTCAAGCCCGGAAAAATCGAGGCTCTCAATCAGCAGCGGCGCCGAGGCGCGCGGGCCTGCGCTCGCCTGGACGAGGTGGTTGAGGTGTTCGTAATAGGTGCGGGTCGACAGCCAAGACATGCCGCCAATCAGGCCGAGTTTGCGCAAAGCCAATTCTCCGTTGAGCCGCTGTGTGATGCGCGCCTTACGCGGGAGCAGCGGGCGCGTCCATAGTTTGCTTCCCCGCGCAGGCGGGGATCTCAGGCCGCAGCACGCAGCCTACTGAGGCCCCCGCCTTCGCGGGGGAGCGGGCTCTCAGCGAATGAATCCGGTCTTGCACAGCCCGGCAGAACTCAGCGTCACTTCAACCGCATCGGTATCGCCATTCTGGCGCAGAGCGGTGATAAATTCGGCTATCGAATGGCGCGGCGCGCGGTTGACCTTTTGCAAGGACCGCAACTGCTTGATCGTCAGCTTCTGCGCCATGCGGTGCGCCATGCAGCCTGCGAGCTGATCGGACAGCCCGCCCTCAACCAGCGCCGATTTGACCCGGCCTTCCTTCATATTTTGAACGCAGCCTGTGGTGGCGAGCAGGGCAAGGATCGGGAGCAGTGCGCGGCGCATCGTGCGAAATCTCAATGCGCCAACGCCTTGATGATATCCTCAACCATCTTCTTGGCATCGGCGAGCAGCATCATCGTCTGGTCCATATAGAACACATCATTATCGACCCCGGCATAGCCCACCCCGCCCATTGAACGCTTGATGAACATGATGGTCTTGGCCTTTTCGACATCGAACACCGGCATCCCGTAAATCGGGCTGGACTTGTCGGTCTTAGCCGCCGGATTGACCACATCGTTCGCGCCGATGATGAAGGCCACATCAGTCTGGGCGAATTCGCTGTTGATGTCCTCCAGCTCGAACACTTCGTCATAGGGCACATTGGCCTCAGCCAGCAGCACGTTCATGTGGCCCGGCATACGCCCCGCGACCGGGTGGATGGCATATTTCACCCGCACGCCCTTGGCTTTCAGCTGATCGCCCATTTCGCGCAGCACGTGCTGCGCCTGGGCGACCGCCATGCCGTATCCGGGGATGATGATGACCTGCTCGGCCTCACCCAGCAGGAACGCGGCATCTTCAGCCGAACCGCGCTTCCACGGGCGTTGCTCCTTCGCCTCGCCGCCCTCACTCGCCACCGCGCCAAAGCCGCCGGCGATCACTGAAATGAAGCTGCGGTTCATCGCCTTGCACATGATGTAGGAAAGGATCGCGCCCGAGCTGCCGACTAGCGCGCCGGTGATAATCATCGCGGTGTTGTGCAGCGTAAAGCCCATCGCCGCCGCTGCCCAGCCCGAATAGGAATTGAGCATCGACACCACCACCGGCATATCCGCCCCGCCGATGGGAATGATCAGCAGGAAGCCGATGATGAAGGCGAGCGCGGTGAGCGCGGCGATCACCCAAAGTGACTGATCCTGCGTGAAATATCCGGTGAGGCCAATGATCGTCGCCAGCGTGCCGAAGTTGATAACATGCCGCCCCGGCAGCATAATCGGCGCGCCCGACATCTTGCCCGCGAGCTTGAAGAAGGCGATGACCGAGCCGGAAAATGTGATCGCACCAATGGCGATGCCGAGACCCATTTCGATGCGACTTTGTGCCTCGATGATGCCGTCCGGCCCGGCAATGCCAAAAGCCTGCGGGTTAAGGTAGGCCGCCCAGCCAACCAGCACTGCGGCGAGGCCGACGAGGCTGTGGAATGCCGCGACCAGCTGAGGCATATCGGTCATCTTGATCTTGCGGGCCGTGACCCAGCCGATTGCTCCGCCGAGCGCGATTGCACAAACAATCTGCAACATCGCGATTTCATTGCCAACGTCTAATCGGCAACAATTCAGATCACCGACCTGACACGCAGTTGGGCAATCCGTTGAAAATGTCGGGATGTAGTGCGTCACCAGCGTCGTCACCACAGCAATCGCCATGCCGACAATGCCAAACCTATTACCGGTGCGGCTGCTGCTCGGCGAGGAAAGCCCGCGCAGCGCCAGAATAAACAGAATGCCCGAAATCAGATAGGCGAACATGGCCCATGCGGGGGTGGCGATGTGTTCCATTATTGGCCCTCCGGCTTAGCCGAAGCGGCAGGCGCAGGCCGATCCTTCTTCTTATACATCGCCAACATCCGCGCCGTCACCGCAAAGCCGCCGAAGATATTGACCGAAGCCAGCACCACCCCCAGCAGCCCCAGCCACTTCGAAGTCGCGCTGCCAGCCGCCGCCGCCGCAATCAGCGCGCCGACGACAATCACCGAAGAAATCGCATTGGTCACCGCCATCAAAGGCGTGTGCAGCGCGGGCGTGACCGACCAGACAACGTAATAGCCGACAAAACAGGCCATGACGAAGATCGAGAGGATTGAAATGAAGTCCATTTGGCTGTTTAGCCCCCTTGCCCGGTATGCTTGTCGGTTTCGTCGTCCACCATCGCGGCAATCTCGTCCAGTGCGTTCAAGGCTTCCCACACCAGTGCGGGATCAATGCGATGATATTCGTGGCTTACAATGTTACGGAACGATACCATATCAGCCCACGGAATTTCCGGATGCCGCGCCCTTAAATCAGCGGACAGCTTATTGGCATTTTCGCCAATTATCGAAAGGCGAAAAGCAGCAAGTGCCTGCTCATCCCGATCCGAAAGAAATACGTCAAAGGCTTGATCCCCAAATCGGCGATGAATATCGGCAATCGCCTCTCCGATCAGCGCCAGGTAAAGCGGATCGCGCGAGTCATTCATGCGCCGAACACTGTAACGCGCTCAGCTTCGGCGCTAGCCTTGACCAGTGGATGAAGTGACCGGCGCGGCACGAAATCCACCCTGGCATTCAACACATCGCTCAATTGCCGGGCAATCCTCGCCTGATCGAACAAGCTGAAGCAGGCATCGGGAGCAAGGTCAAACATCACATCCACATCAGATGCCGCCGCCGCATCACCGCGCGCCTGCGACCCGAACAGGTGCAGCCCGCAAACCCCCTGCGCCCGCAGACTCGGTTCGAGCGACTTCAGCCGGTCAATGGTTTGGTTGTGTTGCATTGGGTGATTCTGACTTTTGGCGGATGATTGGCGAGGTAGTTGTTGTGATGCTGGAGGAAGGGGTTGGGGTAAAGTTCATTGTCTTACTCGTGTTTGATCAAAAAGCGCGGGACGACTTGATGTCGCACTTGTTTTCGTATGAATTGATAAAAGGCAGTTCGATCACTTTATGCCAGAAATTACCAGAATACGAAATGCGAGCCTTCTCAGCCGCAACTTCCTCGACTTTAATCGACAGTCCTTCAAATCGAACAACGTCTCCCCCAAGGAGCACTCGACCTGCATAGTTTGACGTCAAGTCCATTCTCCAACTCAGGCCGTCGGTTCCGTAAAGCTTCGCCTCGGTGAATGCTTCATAGTAGGGAGCGGACCCGTCATGCGGATGCCTTCTCAATGGAATATGATATGTGTTGTACTTGACGCTTGGCCCGCCCCTAAATTGGGTAGGGTCGATTTTTTTGATCTTTATCGGAACGATATCCAGCATTCCGTCCTTGGGATGTTGCCATGACATCGCGAACCAGATATCCCCACCGCGACTGCGGCTAAAAATCTTGTCAAAAACTCCGTCCCCATCGGTATCAAACACACAAATGCGCTGACGCGCTGCAATTCCGCTGTATTTCAACAAAGGGAAGTTGCATTTGGTGGGAATTTGCGAACGCATAGTCACCAATTGATCGCCGGACCGAAGTAACACGGCTCCATTTGCTTCAACCGGTTCTACAACCTCCCACAATTCCTGAGGGAGCAGTCGCGTCTCAAAAATCGGAGAGTCTTCAGGTATCCAGACGGACGCTTCGGTGATCTTGATCGGTTCCAAAAAGAATTCTGCACGATAACAAGACAGACGGCCGGGTAGTTGCGCACCGGCGTTTACCGCAAACGAGCAAGCTGAAACTGAAAGGGCCCAGATCGGCAGACGTAGAGGCCCTTTCCGGAGATACCTCACCCCAACAACCTCGCGCTCACAATCTTCCCACCAGCCGTCAGCCGAACAGCCCCACCAATCTCATCATCCAGCACTGGCTTGCCAGCGTCCTTGTCCCAAAACGCCGACAGAAAATTATACAAATTCCGCGAATAAAGCGCCGAGGAATCCGCCGCCAAATGCGCAGGGGTGTTCGAATAGCCCATGATTTTCACGCCGTGCCGCTCGACAACCTGATCCGGCACCGAACCTTCGACATTCCCGCCAGCCGCCACAGCCAGATCGAAAATCACCGAGCCCGGCTTCATCGTCGCGATTTGCGCGTCGGAAATTAGCCTTGGTGCCGCGCGGCCCGGGATCAGCGCGGTGGTGATGACGATATCCTGCTTGGCGATATGCGATGATACCAGTTCAGCCTGCGCCTTTTGATATTCCGCTGACATTTCCGTGGCATAGCCGCCCGATCCTTCGCCCTCAATGCCAGCAACGTTCTCAACGAAGACCGGCTTGGCCCCGAGCGACATGATCTGCTCTTTGGTTGCCGAGCGCACGTCGGTAGCCGAAACCTGCGCGCCGAGCCGCCGTGCGGTGGCAATTGCCTGAAGCCCGGCAACACCCACGCCCATGACGAAAGCCTTCGCCGCAGACACCGTTCCCGCAGCCGTCATCATCATCGGAAAGGCTCGGCCATAGACATTCGCCGCCTCGATCACTGCCTTGTAGCCCGACAGGTTCGACTGGCTGGACAGCACATCCATCGATTGCGCGCGCGTGATGCGCGGCATGAATTCCATCGCCAGCGCCTCAAAACCCAGTTCAGCATAGCTATCAATCCGTGCGCGCTGCGCGAACGGATCAAGCACCCCCACCAGCCACGCCCCATCACGCGCGCCAGAAAGCGCCTTGGGATCCGGCCCTTGAACACAAAGCACAATGTCCGCCCCAGTCAGCGCCGCCTTGCTCACCTCGGCCCCGGCGGCGGCAAAGTCAGCGTCGGCTATCGACGCGCCTGCGCCCGCGCCCGGTTGCACCGCAACGCTCGCCCCCAGAGCGATAAACTTCTTCACCGTTTCAGGGGTTGCAGCAACGCGGGTTTCGCCGCTCGCGCATTCCTTCAGAACGGCGATGCGGATGGCAGCAGTCATCGCCGGATCAATGGATAAGGTAGATTACAAGAACGCCGATCGCCGCGATGATCGGGAGCACAAACTTGAGCAGGGTCATGAACCCGCCATAGGTTGCTGAATGTGCTTTCATATCGTTGCCGGATGCCATGAGCTGAAGTCTCCGAAATGTGCCCGCAATGCGAGCGCCCCTGTGTTCTGAACACTGCCCTTATCGCTCCCGGCCATTCGGCTCAAGCGAGAACAGCCTTAATCGGCTCTTTACCCCCGTCTGCTAGCAAAATGTCGAGGGGCTGGAATTGGCCCGCGCAGTTGTGGGGTTTTTACGATAGCGATGAGCAAAATCGAGCAGAACCTGCTGATGCTGATCGACGATGAACCGGCGCAGTGTCGGCTCATCTCGGCGCTTGCTGCGCGTGAAGGCTGGCGTACGCTGGTGGTGCGCGATTCGGAAACCGCGATTGCCACACTCGGCACACGCGCGGGAATGCAGCTCAACGCGATTATCCTCGATCAATGGGTTCCGGGCGATGATGCCTGCGCGCTGATCGCCGAACTTAAGGCCCGCCGCCCTGCTCTGCCAATCTTAATGCTGACGACCAGCGCCTCGCCGCTGCTGGCGGTTGAGGCGATGCGCGCGGGCGCCACCGACTATCTGATTAAGCCGATTGCACCTGACCGGCTGATGCAGGCTTTGCGCGCGGCGACCACACGTGAAACGCCGCAGGATGAACTCGCGCCGCTGACCGAAAAGATGGCCGCCAGCCTCGATTTCGATTCGATGATTGGCGCGGCACCAACATTCCGCGCGGCTCTGGCGGTTTCGGCCAAGGCGGCGCGCGGCCACGGGCCTGTGCTGATCGAGGGCGAAAGCGGCACCGGCAAGGAAATGCTGGTCCGCGCAATGCACGCCGCCAGCCCGCGATCGCGGATGACGATGCGGATGGTCAACGTTGGCGGGATGCCTGCCAACTCTATCGAATCAGTGCTGTTCGGCCACGAGCGCGGCGCGTTTCCGGGCGCATTCGACCGCCAGATCGGCGCGCTTCAGCATTGCGACGGCGGCACGCTGGTGATCGACGAGATCGACCGGCTGCCTGACAATATGCAGGCACGGCTTGCGGAATCTATCGCTCGCAGCGATGTTCGCCCGATTGGCGCGCGGCACAGCTTCAAGATAGACGTCCGCCTGATCGCCGCGAGCAACTTGCCGCTCAAGGATCTGGTAAGCGCGGGGCATTTCCTCCCCGAACTGTACCAGGCGCTTTCGGTCACCACCGTCGCACTGCCGCCCTTGCGCGAACGTGGCGGGGACATCCCCGCCCTATCTCGCCACTTTCTCGCCCGCATTGGGGAGCAACCGGGTCTGCGTCCGCTGGGGATTACCGACGGGGCACTGTCTCTGCTGGGAGCCTACGACTGGCCGGGAAATGTCCGTCAGCTTCAAGCCGTGCTGTTCCGCGCCGCCGTGTTCTGCGATGGCGATGCGCTGACATCGGAAGATTTCCCGCAGCTTTCCAACCTGTTAGGCGGCGATGGTCACCCCGCTTCGCAGCCCAATCAGGAAGGCGTTGGCGTCATGCTCTACGCGCCTGATGGCAACCTGCGGCCCTTGGAAGACATTGAAGCCGATGTAATCCGGCTGGCGATTGGCCATTACCGCGGCCGCATGACCGAGGTTGCACGAAGGTTGGGGATTGGCAGATCGACGCTCTATCGCAAGCTG
>JAYVNC010000130.1:0-5616 GCA_043758655.1 Novosphingobium sp. | reverse complement strand
AACAATAAACCTTACAATTGCAACCAACACCCGCCATAGGGGCGCATCGCGGGCAGTCCTTCCCAGTAAGCGCGCGCGACAGAGAGACTCGAAAGGTGCTCCCGCTTACTTTCCGGAAGCCACCGCTATGAGCCGCGCCATGAACTTCACCACCCCCCGCGCCGATATTGAAGCCTATTGCAAAACCGCGAACCTGCGGATTAGCGCCATCGAAGATCTGCCCACCGGCGGCACCCACGTGGTTTTCGTGACTATTGAGGAAGCCGACACGGTGCGCCAGAAGTTCGCCAAACAGGCAATCGAAGGCCGCGTGCGCCGCTATCCGTTCTTCAACCTGCGCGCCAGCCAGTAGGGCTGATTTTGGCTTTGCCATTGTCCTTGGCTGGCCGAAATTCACAGTGCTAGCTTCGCCCAACCCCAAGCTATTCCTATTTGCCCTGCGCTATTGGGCGGGTGTGTTCGCGATCGCGTTTATGATCGGCGCATTCCGCACACTGTGGCTCGCCCCGCGGATAGGCGCACTGGCGGGCGTGCTCGCCGAACTGCCGGTGTTGCTGGCCGCATCATGGTTCTGGACCCGCCATCTGCTGAAGCACGCCAACTTGTTGAGCCGAGTCGAGGCCATGGGTGCGGGAGCAATCGCCTTTGTACTGCTAATGATTGCTGAGTTGGCGCTGGGCGTGTTCGGCTTTGGTCAGACGCTGCGGGTTTGGCTGTTAGGCTTCACCCACGCGCCGGGACTGATCGGGCTGGCGGGGCAAATCGGCTTTGCCATTATGCCTGCGCTGGTGTGGCGGCGCGGCGGCGATATGTCGCCCCACTGATTGTCATAGCTTCGGAGGCGCGAGGCATGTCGATGTCCCGAACGCGGCACCTGGCAGACCCAATTGCCTCCAGCAAAACGGCCCCTCCCCGCGTGGGGAGAGGCCGCTTGGTAACCGCATGGGCAGAGGCGTACCCGCGTGGGACAAGCCCCCCGCGCTGATTACATATGCGTCTTCACACAGGTCCGCACGCGGTGGCCATTCTTCATGTGCCGGGTGCAATGCTTCATCCAGCCCTTGTGCATACCGTTATTTTCGTGGGTATTCACCGTGACATGAACCGCTGCGGGAACGGCATCAGTGTGGGTAACGCGCCGCGTGGTAACCGTGCGGGTTTTGACCATATGCGTGGGCTGCATGCTCATCGTCGGCGCAGGCGCCGGTGGATCAGCAAACAGTGCCACAGGCGAAGCCAGCACCGCGGCGGCGAGGATTATCTTCAGGCTCTTCATCACAACTCTCCTTTTGCAATTGCGGCGATGCACGATCCGAGGCGGTTGCCCATGCGGGTGCCCAATGCGGGTACCCGGATAGATCGCAGAACATCGCTGACGGGAGTTAAACGCACGAGGAGGGGGAAGGTTCGCTTGGGGGGTGGGGGGGACATGGCGGTGGCAAAAATCCGCCGAAAATGCGAGTTTAAAAAAGATGATGGTTTTGTTGTGTCAGGATAACCACTAACCCCGCGGACAGCAGCCCATCTTGCGTTTCGCTCCGGCGGAGGCGGCTATCGAGGCAAGACCGCCAAGGGTTGGTTAGCAGAAAGATTTCGCGGGTGAAAGATCAAGCATCCATGTCGACAATGGTCTGAGGTAATCCGATGAGAACCAAGGGACAAGGGTTGCCGACACCTCGGCGCACGCGATCCTGCAACTTGTTCCAGTGCGTAGTCGCCATCCCGTATTTGTCAGAGAAAAACATTGCTGCCCATGAGTCTTCAAAGCCTTCGCCTCGGGCCAGCTTGGCCGCGACAATTTCCTCTTGGCGTTCTGTTGGCCGCTTGAAGCCGCGCGCCTTAAGATCAGCAAAGCTTCTTATCTGTTCTTGGTGCGCCCAAGCGGCGATGAGATCTCGCAACATTATCTGAAGCATCGGCCCGCGCGTGACGATCCCGCCAATTCCGATCACACCTTCGGCATGAAGCCGCTTGAAATTCTCAAGGTCGCGATCAAAAAACGGATCCTTGTTGTTCCATTCAATTTCTAGCGCAAAGTTACCGTGTTCGGTTTTGTGGAAGTGATCAATCTCATGGCTTTTCGTCGCCAGTTCATCGAGCACTCCATCAACGATCTTCTCAATCTTGATGTTCCGCTTTCGCCATCCGAGCGCAACAAACCCGCGCCGCAAGCGCTGGGTCAGTTGCGCCTCTCCGCCGCCCGAACCGACAATTTCGGTGATAGGCAACCGCACCTCAAGCAGCGCAGCCTCAAGATCTCGCACGATGTCAGGAAAGTCGACACCAAGAATCGCTTCTGCGTGGCCAGCAAAGGCTATCTCATATCCAAGTTCGCGCAGGCGCTCGAACATTATTCTGCCGCGACTGCCATTGCGCTGTTATAGCCGTAAGTTGCCCAATCGGGCGCGTAGTTTTCATCTGCCT
The DNA here is from genome assembly GCA_043758655.1 of Novosphingobium sp. GTDB lineage: Bacteria > Pseudomonadota > Alphaproteobacteria > Sphingomonadales > Sphingomonadaceae > Novosphingobium. The sequence goes on along the minus strand of JAYVNC010000130.1, from coordinate 3,192 downwards.
GATTGCCCCAAACGGTCCAGCCCTTGCGCTTGCCTCTGCTGAACAGTTCCATGCGCGGCCCCCAGCTGCAATCTTCGATGATCTTGTATTGTTCGTCTGGCTTGCGACTGTGTTCGCGTTTGCGTGACTGGATCATATTGACTTGGCTGCGGCCGGGATCAAGCGTGCGGGCGTTCTTTCCGCGCACGCCAAATAGAAGTATTTCGGTGACGTTGCGAAAATAGAACCCCACTCCGCGTCCATCAGAACCGCCGTCCTTGCGCACCTTGTGCCAGATGATGTTGGAAATGTAGCGAAAGCCCCATTCGTTCATCACACGCAGGCCATCGGGAAGCATGGCGTTGGGCACCCAAAGATAGAGATGCGCAGGGTCAGCAGCAATGTCACCCACCGGGAGCGCGCAAATATCCTCCAGCGTCATCGTGCCATAGCGGTTGAGCCGCTTGTGCTCAGGCGCGACCTTGCCGGTGCGGTTCTGAAATTGCCACGGCGGATCGGCAAGGATGGTGCCAAACTTCTTGCCCTTGGAAGAAGCTAACAGATCTATGTGGGCGGCAAGGGGATCGATTTGCACGTTTTTAACGGTCCATTCTCAACGATGTTTCGCAGCGTAAGCCGAGAAGAGCAAATTCCATTTTCCTACATACAAAAAATTTGCCATCAAAATCGCTTTTAGGAGAGAGTGATGAACGAAAGTGCACAGAGCCCACAAATCCAACAAAATCAAATTTTGCTATTCCTCGACGCATTAACAGCTGTATGCCATAAGTTTTCCTTAGCAATATCTGGAAGACCAGAATTATTCGTCTTACAGACAGAGGATTTTCAAAGAAAATATTATCTTGACATAAATGATAGGATGGAATTTATTTAATTAAGGAATGGCAAGACATAACCCCGAATTTGGCCCTGGCGGCAGTCCAAGTGCCGGTTCCACTCCTTGAGTATTTCTAAGGTCTTCCAAAATGACATTTGGGACTACGCACATTCCCAACTTTTCTTGAGAATCCGCGCGCGGCTCTCTTACTTCTTTGGCCCTGTAAACGATCAAATTGGGAATGCCGCTAGCGATTGCATAGCCACACAATCCACGAACATAATATCGACAGAACTCGCCTTCGCCCATTGTTTCTGGGGCGGTAACTGGAACCCTAACAATTGTGAACCCACCTTTGGGCTTGCGGCGCTCAACCTCATGCTTGAGCAGGCCCTCGCGTCGCAATCTTGCTGAAATGCTATCATCATTCCCGCTTTCTGCCGCCTCACGTAAAATCAAAGGCCACTGCTCGGCACCTTTGGAATTCAAATAATTACTTACATACAATGATCCACTGGCAAGGTCTCGATCAATCTCGACGAGCATGTGCTCGCGAACCGCAGGGGTCAGATCTTTGTACGCAAGTCCCATCTCAGGTCTCCGAATCGGACTGTTCTTGATATGTTTACGTTAAATCCAACATTTGTTCAAGCCCTACTCCGCCGCAATCCCCGCCGCCCCAAACATATCCGGCTCGCCCTCACCAATCCCGTCGCCCAACAACCCATCCCCATCGTTCGCGCCCTTGGCCTTCCGGCGTTGATCGAAATTCGACCACACCGAATTCCAATCGCCCTTGGTCGCGCCCTTGGAATACTCGGTCGCGCGGGTTTCAAAGAAATTCGCGTGTTCGACCCCGTTCAGCAGCGGCGTCAGCCATGGCAGCGGGTGGTCTTCGACCATATAGACCGACGGCAGGCCGAGCTGGCCTAGCCGCCAATCGGCGATGTAGCGGATGTAGCGTTTGATTTCCTTGGCGCTCATCCCCGGCACCGGGCCTTGCTCAAAGGCGAGATCGATGAAGGCATCTTCCAATCGCACGGTCTTTTGGCAGCAATCGATGATGTCTTCCTTGACCGCCTTGGTCAGGCAGCCGCGTTCCTGCACGAAGGTGTGGAACAGCCGGGTGATGCCTTCGCAGTGCAGGCTTTCATCGCGCACCGACCAAGTGACGATCTGGCCCATGCCCTTCATCTTGTTGAACCGCGGAAAGTTCATCAGCATGGCGAAGGAGGCGAACAGTTGCAGCCCTTCGGTGAAGCCGCCGAACATCGCGAGAGTGCGGGCGATATCTTCATCATTATCGACGCCGAAGGTGTGCAGATAATCGTGCTTGGCGCGCAGCTCCTCATATTCGAGGAACATGCCGTATTCGCTTTCAGGCATGCCGATGGTGTCAAGCAGGTGCGAATACGCGGCGATGTGCACGGTTTCCATGTTGGAAAACGCCGCGAGCATCATCTTGATCTCGGTCGGCTTGAACACGCGGGCATATTTATCGTGGTAGCAATCCTGCACCTCGACATCGGCCTGGGTGAAAAAGCGGAAAATTTGGGTTAGCAAATTGCGCTCATTCTCGCTGATCTTCTGCGCCCAATCGCGGCAATCCTCGCCCAAAGGAACCTCCTCGGGCATCCAGTGGATCTGCTGCTGGCGCTTCCAGAAATCATAGGCCCATGGATATTCAAAGGGCTTGTAGGTTTTGCGGGCTTCAAGAAGGGGCATGGGTCAGACTCCGGACCGGACAGACGAATGGGATGAGCGTGAGGAGGAAATGCTCGGGAATGAAACGAACGAGCGCGCGGATGGTGGCGACCGTTGCGCGAGGTCTTGGCAGTTCACCGCATGGCGGCGGCGGATGGGCGCGAAAAGACGTGCAGGAGCAATGCCGCGCCCGGCCTTGCGGGAACCAGAGGGGCGCTTCGTGCATTTATGCACTGTGCGGACCGGCGAAACGCTATCCGCCGCAACATCAGGAGAGTTCCCATGAGCACACAAGATCAGACGCAGGACCAGTATTCTGGCCAATTTGCCGGGCAGATCCGTGAGCACATGGAAGTTATCGGCGCGGACGGCGTGCATGTCGGCACGGTCGACCATCTGGACGGACACCGCATCAAACTGACCAAGGCCGATAGCGGGGAAGGTTCGCATGAGGGGCATCATCATTATATTTCGGTTGGGCTGATTGCTGGGATTGAGGGCGACAAGCTGCGCCTCTCGGCCACCGGCGCAAATGCCTATGCGCTCGAGGAAGAGCAGTAAGAATTCGCCAGCGCCGACAGTTGCTTCGATTACGGAGCGAAAGCACGGCGCCCTAAGGCGATTAAACGGCAGCGCCCCTCTTCCCCCGGGAGGGGCGCTGTTTAGTTTTA
>JAYVNC010000129.1:0-16748 GCA_043758655.1 Novosphingobium sp. | reverse complement strand
GAGGCCTACTGACAGCCCCGGAGCCAACTTCTGGGTCAAGCCGACGTCAAATAATGTTCACGTTCGGAAAGCACCGGATCAGCGGTGGCGATATCGGTGGCTTTGGTGGTGCCGTTGAACAGCGCCAGCGTCGGCGCGGCGACCAGTTCTTGCGGCGGCGGGGTGAAGTTGCGGGCATAGCCTATGTGCAGCGTTGTGTCGGCGCTGGGCTTCCACACCATGTTCACGCGCGGACTGAGCTGCTGTTCGCGGGTATAGGCGCGCACCACATCAAAGCGCGCGCCATAGTTGAGTGTCAGAGTCGGCGAAAGCGACCACTCATCCTGCAAATAAACACCATAAAGCTGCCCATTGCGCCCGCCAACATCGGTAATCGAGATCGGAATATCTGAGGTCTGATTACCGAAATTGGGATCATTAGGATTGGTTTCGACCGGAAAGACCCGTGAAGTGACATTGGATCGCGTGCGCTCGTTCTGGAAGAACAGACCAAAGCGCAGCGTGTGGCTGTCCGACACCTTATAGCTGCCATCAGCCTGAACCCCCGCCGTCAGGCTCGACAGGCGCGAATTGTCAGAAACGCCGGCGAGGATCAGGTCGCCGCCTTTTGGATCAGGCGTGAAACGCGTCTGCGAATAGCGCACAAACGGAGCGATCTGGAAATTGAGCGCATCGCCAGCATACTGATAGGCGAGCACGCCGTAATGGGTGATTTCGCGCTGGTTCTGGTCAAGCTTGGCCGAATCGAAGCTCGAATTGCCCCTCAGTGTAAATCCCGAAGGCTGGCCGGGATTGTTCGGTATCTGGAAATAGCCAATCGAGGTGCCGCCGAACGCGGTCAATCGGCTGCTTTCCGACAGGATCTGCGAGACATAGCCAAAGGCGCGGTACTGGCGGGTGTGATCGTGGATTGCATTGCGTGCCGAGGTGGGATTTTCCACCCCCAGATCGTTTTCAAGATAGCTGCCGGAGACGAAATAGTTGAGCCCGCCGCTAGAGCCATGCAGGGCTGCGCTCGGTTCAATAGTGGCGTGGCTGCCGCCATAGAGGCTTACATCGCCGCCGTTCTCGAAACTGCCCGCCTGAGTCTTGAGGCTGATCACCCCCGAAGTGCGATAACCATATTGCGCAGGCAGAGTGCCGGTGAGCAGATCAACCGAATCGGCAATGTGCGGATCGAACGTCGCGCCGAAGCCGGATATGCTCTCAGGGACGATCACGCCGTTGAGGCGGTATTGGAGATTTGCGTGCTCATTGCGAACGTGAATCGCGCCGTAGCTATCGAGCGTCACGCCGGGTGCCTGCAACAGCACTTGCACCAGACTGCGATCCGCGCCGCCGGGCTGGCTTTCGATTACCTTGCGGTCAATCCGGTAATCGCTCGCGCCCAAGGCCGGCTGGATCGCATCACGCGCGCGATCAAGCCTTACGGCAGTCACGACGATCTCTTTCTGCGGGGCATCACCCGAAGGCGGGGTGGCGGACTGTTGCGCCATCGCCGGAAACGGCGCGAGGAGGGCAACAATTGCGCAGGTGCAAAGCAGGTTGATCGGTCGCATAAATTCCTCAATGATATACTGTAACGCGGGTAAGTCCTCGCCACCTAGCGCAATGGCCTATACGTTACAACATATCATTGAGGAATTAGCGCAAGAATATCCGCGTCGTCTCCTCCGCAAGAAATTGTCCACGCCAGCACTTTCCCATGCCGGTAGTCAGATTTACCGACCTGCCGGGCTCGCATAGGCCTTTACCAGTTCGGTAAGAAAATCGCGGCCGGTGTAAACCGCCTTGACGATCGCCCGCTCGTTCAGCCCATGCGTGCCGTTACCATCGGGATCGCCATAGGTTCCCGGCGGCCCATACGAAGGGATGCCAATCGCCTCTAGGAAAATGCCATCGGTCGCGCCGGTGGACATAACTGGCAGCAGCGGCACGCCCGGATAGTATTTCGCCACCAGTTTTTCAGCAGGCCCAAGAATTTGCGGCGTGAGTGGTGGCGGAAGTGCCAGCGGGCCGCGATCATCGCTCTTGGTCACGGTCATCCGCGGATCGGCAATCACCTGTTCCAGCGTTTTGCGCACATCTTCGTAAGCCACGCCGGGGAAAATCCGGCAGTTGACATTGGCTCCGGCGCGCTGCGGCAGCGCGTTGTTGGCGTGACCGCCATCAAGCAGGGTGGCGACGCAGGTGGTGCGCAGCATCGAATGGAAGCTGCGATCGGTGTTGAGCAGTGCTTCGGCAGCCTTGTCAGCCGGGTTGGCGGCGATTGCCATCATCGCCTTGCCCAAATCATCCTTGCGGCTCGCCCCGCCGCGCGCGAAAAATGCGCGCGTGGTATCGTTGAGCATCAGCGGAAATTCGTGATCGCGCAGTTTCCCCAGCGCATCGGACAATTCGTAAATCGCATTGTCGCGGATGGGAATTGAGGAATGACCGCCGACGTTCTTCGCTTCGATGCGGAAATTTGCGACGGTTTTTTCACCAACGTGGAGGTTTTGCTGCATCACCGTACCGTGGCCGTCAGTCCGGCCGCCGCCACCTTCGTTGAGCGCGAATTCGGCATCAATCAGGTCCCGCCGGTTTTCGGTAAGCCAGCGCGCGCCGTTGAACGCCCAGCTGGTTTCCTCACCGCAGGTCAACGCCATCTTGATCGTGCGCTTCGCCTTATAACCGCTTTTGCGAAACCGTTCGAGCATATCGATCCAGATCGCATCCATAGCCTTCATGTCTGAAGTCCCGCGGCCATAGAAATAGCCGTTTTCCTCGATCAACTTATACGGATCGCGGGTCCAATCCTCACGCCGCGCGACGACGACATCGAGATGCCCGAGCAGCAGCATCGGCTTGAGCGATTTTGAGGTGCCCGGCAGTATGGCGACAAGCCCGCCTTCCTTAGGGTGATCTGGCACCGCAAACCGCGTGATCTCAGATGCGGCGAAACCGTTTTTCAGCATGTGCGCTTCAATCTTCTCGGCCAGCACGGTGCAGCTTCCGGTGGTGATCGAGGTGTCTGTTTCGACCATATCTTGATAAAGCGCGCGAAATTCGGTCTGATCGGGACGAAGCGGGGCGGGCTGCGCGAGCGCAGGTGCGGCGATCAGCGTGGCTCCAGCGGCAAGCATAGTCAGACGTTTCATTGTTCTTACCTTTCGGATCGCAGAAACACTGTGAAGCAGGTTGCAGGCGGGTTTGGAAGCGGGATCAATGGGCAATCAGTTCGAACGCAGCCCATTGGCGGGGACTCTGGGCATCGGGCAGCGGCCCCTTGCGCAGATCAGCCATGCTCTGCCGCAGGGCCTCTGCGGCAGAGGATCCGGCGGCGGCATGGCGCACTGTCCCGCTGGACAGCGCCCGCGCGACATCATCACGAACCGGCCAATAGGTAGCAAGAATGTTGTCCGCCCCGGCAAGAATGAAAGCCTGCGCAAGACCCGACAGGCTAGGCGCATCAGGGCCCGAGCCAGCAGCGGTGTTGCACGCCGAAAGTACCACCCAGCTCGCCGGAATATCCATCCGACTGATCTCGCTGGCGGTGAGCAGGCCATCGTCGCTCCCCGCCGCGCTCAGTTGCAATGCCGGTTCGCGCAAACCCTCGATCTCGCCAGTCACCAGCCCGTGCGTGGCAAAGGCGACGACGGTGCCGGGGGCGATCTTTGCGGCTTGCAGAGCAGCCTTGGTAGCTTGATTGCCGGTTAAAATCTGCGGATCGCGCGCGCCCACGGCAAGCGCGAGATCGCGCAATTCAGCGGCGGCCTGCGGCAAAGCCGGGAGGCTTGCCAGCGCCTCAGCCCGTCCGCCGCGAACCACGGAGGCGGTGTTTCCAGCAGATTGCACTGCATCGCCCATGGCGAACAATTGCGGCGATGGCAGCGCGGTGGCCCGTTCCTCTTGCGGTGCGCCGGGCAATCGGCTGATCGCCACGCGGTCAATCAAATATCCGGTTGTCTTCGCATCCGGTACCAGAACCGCAAATGGCAAAGCGCCCAGCGCATCGTTGGCGGCGACAAGCAGGTGGTTAGTGCCGCGCAACTGCCGGGCGAGCTGCGGCGAAATCAGCGTCTGGTACAGCCCAAGCGCATCGGCGCGATCAAATGCGCCGTCCTCGCCTTCTTGATCGAGCGTTGCGCGGACTGCCGCCACCCGGCCCGAAATCTGGCGCACGGTTTCGCTGGTCAGATATTGCTGCACAGTCGCACGGCCCAGCGCCGTTACGAGGTAATGATCCTGCCCGCTGGTCACTTGCAGATAGAGCTGTTTATTGCCGATCCGGCTTTGCGCGGCGGCGAGCGAAGTGGCGGAAAACTGCCCCGGGATCGCCCCCCCCGCCAAGAGCATGCGGTTGGCCTCAGCTATCTTCGCTTCCACCCCCGCGATGCGAGCATTCGCTGCCGCCAGATCAAATTCGGCTTTGGGCGCGGTAAGCTGCGCTTCGAGTGAGGACATGCTGGCGGCACGCTCGGCGACCAGTTTGCGGCGCGCGTCCATCGCCTGTTTGATCGCCGGACGCCCGGTTTCCGCCCGTGTCGCCGCCGCAGAGGCAGCGGCTTCGTCGACGCTGGTGCGCGCCGACCATTGCTGCGCCTTGAACGCGCCATCCCGGTCGCCCGCGCGAAACATAACCTCGGCGATGTTGCGAAAGGCAAAGCGCGCGTTGTCGAGCATCGGCGCCGCCGGATTGAGCGCCGCATTGGCGATCAGCAGGTGATAAACGTCATGCGCCTCGCTCAACGATTTTGCCGGGGCGGCAGTGTTTGCGCGTGATTTGATCAGCAGCAACAACGATCGTTCGGCCAGCAAATCGGGATGCGAGGAAGGGACAAGGGCGCTGCGCAGGGAAACGCCCTCTGCCGCTGATCTTTCCGCCAGCGCAAGATCACCTTTGGCCAGCGCAATCTTGGCGAGAATAGAGCGTCCGGACATGCGGTCGCGGTGCTGCGGCAACAGTTTGCGGTCGCGCACTTCGACCACCCGTTGCTGCTCGACCAGCGCCTCGTCAAATCGGCCGGAGCCCATCAGCGCCGCTGCACGCACTTCATGGCTTTGTATCGCCCGAGTGCTTTCCGCCCCAAGTTGGCCCTCAATGATCGGGATCGCCGCATCAAGAAACGCGATCGCTTCTTGCGGTTGATTCACCGCAATCGCCGTGGCGAACATCATCCGCATCGATGCGCTGTTCTGGTTGGGTCCGCCCGCGGCCTTTTCGATCAGTTCAAATCCGCGCCGAAGGAATGGCGCTGCCGCCTTCGGCCGGCCCTGGCGCACCAGAATAGCGCCAAGATTGGCATAGAGACTCGCCAGCGCCGGATGGCCTTCAGGCAAAATTGCTTCGGAAACCGCCAGCCCTTCGCGCGCAGTGGTAACGGCATCGTTGCTGCGGCCCATTGTCTGAAGATAGGCAACACGGTTGGAGAACCAGACCGCCACCTCAGGAGGTACTGGCAAAAGCGTCCGCGCCATGGCGATAGCTTCGGCGTTCATCGCCAGCGTGTCTTCGGTGCGGCCTGCCTCCCAATTAGTCGCCGCCAAATTGGCCATCTGGATAGCCACTTCCTTGTTCGGTTTACCGCCCGCCATCGCCCTGTTGAGGCCAAGACTGCGCTGAAAGGATGCGCGTGATGCAGCGTGATCGCCGCGCAGATTGGCGATGAAGCCTCTGACATTATAGGTATCGGCGAGCGGGCGTAGATAGGCTGGCCCGGCTTTTTCCAGCACCGGCAATATCGCCTCAAGGATCACGCTCGCTTCATCCATTTTGCCTGCGGAGGCGAGGGCTGTGGCGATGCCCTGGCGGCGCGCGGCGATCTCTGGATGGCCTACAGGATAGATCCGGCAGGCCTCAGTCAGTGCCGCCTCATATTTGGCCATATAGCCTGCGGGATCGGCATCAACATCGCTCGCTTCTGCCGAGGCAATCAGGCTATCCAGCCGGGCGCGGTCAATGGGTTTTGCCGATAGCGGTGCGGCAAAGGCAGCGAGCGCCAAAGCCATTCCCGCATATCTAACCATGCCCCGCTTCATCATCCTGAAAACCCCTTGATCCTTGTGCCGTTTGACCACAATCGCCCTGTGGATGGAAGGGCATTCAGGGTTCCGCTTTTCGCCCACAGTCCCTATAGGCCTGTCATGTCTGATACTCCGGAAAATATTCCCAGCCCGCCAGCTTCTAACCAGAGCGCTTCTAACCCGCCCGCCCCTAACCCAAACGTTCCCAACGCCAACGCTTATGGCGCTGATTCGATTAAGGTGCTCAAGGGGCTGGATGCCGTGCGCAAGCGGCCAGGGATGTATATCGGCGATACCGACGATGGTTCGGGGCTGCACCACATGGTGTTCGAAGTTTCAGACAATGCGATTGACGAGGCGCTGGCCGGGCATTGCGATCTGGTTCTGATCGAGCTCAATCCCGATGGTTCGGTTTCGGTTGAGGACAATGGCCGCGGCATTCCCACCGGCATCCATGCTGAAGAAGGCGTCTCCGCCGCCGAGGTTATCATGACCCAGCTTCATGCCGGCGGGAAGTTTGAGAACACCAGCGACGACAATGCCTATAAGGTTTCGGGCGGGCTTCACGGCGTCGGCGTTTCGGTGGTCAATGCGCTTTCCGAATGGCTCGAGCTGACAATCTGGCGTGATGGTGAAGAGCATTGGATGAAGTTTGCCCATGGCGATGCGGTCGGCCCACTCAAGGTGGTCGGTCCGGCACCCGATAATGGCAAGGGTGCGCCCAAAAAAGGCACGCGGGTTACGTTCTTTGCCTCGACCGACACGTTCAAGAACGTGCTTGAATTCGATTTCGACAAACTTGAGCATCGCTACCGCGAACTGGCTTTCCTCAATTCGGGCGTGCGCATTCTGCTGCGTGACAAGCGCCATGCGGAAATTGCGGAGCATGACCTGTTCTATGAAGGCGGCATCGGCGCATTTGTGCGGTATCTTGATCGCAACAAGGTGGCATTGCTGCCTGATCCGATCACCATCTCGTCCGAGCGAGACGGCATCGGCATCGATGTCGCGCTCGAATGGAACGATTCGTATTACGAAAACGTGCTGTGCTTCACCAACAACATCCCCCAGCGCGATGGCGGCACGCACCTTGCTGCCTTCCGCGCCGCGCTGACCCGGACGATCAACGGCTATGCCGAGAAATCCGGCCAGTTGAAGAAGGAAAAGGTTAGCCTGACCGGCGATGACATGCGCGAGGGGCTTACCGCGATTGTCTCGGTCAAGCTGCCCGATCCGAAGTTCTCCAGCCAGACCAAGGACAAGCTGGTCTCCTCAGAAGTTCGCCAGCCCTTAGAAAGCCTAATGGCGGACAAAATGAGCGACTGGCTTGAGGAAAATCCCGCCTATGCGCGTTCGGTTGTAAGCAAGATCATCGACGCCGCCGCAGCGCGTGAGGCCGCGAAAAAGGCGCGTGAATTGACCCGGCGCAAGGGCGCGATGGACATCGCCTCGCTGCCCGGCAAGCTCGCCGATTGTCAGGAACGCGATCCTGCCAAGTGTGAACTGTTCCTCGTCGAGGGTGACAGCGCGGGCGGCTCAGCCAAGCAGGGCCGTGACCGCAATATTCAGGCGATCCTGCCACTCAAAGGCAAGATCCTCAACGTTGAGCGCGCGCGGTTTGACCGGATTATCTTATCAAAAGAAGTCGGCACGCTGATTCAGGCGATGGGTACCGGCATTCGCGATGAATTCAATCTTGAAAAGCTGCGCTATCACAAGATCGTCATCATGACTGACGCCGATGTTGACGGCGCGCACATCCGCACGCTGTTACTGACTTTCTTCCACCGCCAGATGCCTGACATCATCCGCGCCGGGCACCTGTTCATCGCGCAGCCGCCTTTGTACAAAGTGGCGAAAGGGCGCTCCGAGGTTTACCTTAAGGATAACGCCGCGCTTGATCGCTATCTGGTCGAGGCCGGAACTGCTGGGCGCATTCTGGAAACCGCTGGCGGCGCGCGCTCTGGGGTTGAGCTTCAGGGTCTGGTCGAACATGCGCTACGGCTGCGCTCGCTGATGGGTTTTGTCCCGCGCAAATACGATGCCAGCGTGATCGAATCGCTCGCACTGGCAGGCGCGCTCACCCCCGATATTGACGATGCCAGCCGCGCTGCTGCAGTTGCCACCAGCGCCGAGTGGCTGGCACGCGGGGACCGGGAGGCAAAGTGGCAGGCGGCCATCCGTGATGATGGATCGGTGCTGGTTGAACGGTTGTGGCGCGGGGTTACCGATGCCTTTCCGGTCGACGCCAACTTCCTTGTTTCAGCCGAAGCGCGCAAATTGGCCCGCCTCGCGGCCGAACAGGCTGAGGTCTATGAAGGCTCTGCCCGGTTAGTCCGTGCCAGTGCAGGTGATGCAGAGCCAGAACCCGAAGCGCAGGCCGCCGAGGAAGACGAGCCCGAAGCCGCGCCGACCCGCGCGGGCAAGCTCGACGCGGTGATATCGCGTCCGTCTCAGCTACTCGATATGGTCCTCGCCAATGGCCGCCGCGGGCTTTCGATTGCGCGCTACAAAGGACTGGGCGAAATGAATGCCGAACAGCTGTGGGAAACCACGCTCGATCCTGACAACCGCATCCTGTTGCAGGTCAAGGTTGAAGACGCTGATGTTACCGACGAGATTTTCACCCGGCTGATGGGCGACGTGGTCGAGCCGCGCCGCGAATTCATTCAGGAAAATGCGCTGAACGTTGCCAACCTCGACGTATGACGATTAGTCAATTTAGACAATTTGATACAGAAATGCAGTTGGCCAAGCCTCCCTTCGTCGCCTAGCGCGACCTGCGAGTATCAAAGGGCGGCATCGTTGAAACAAAGGCGGAAAATTTCGGCGGCTTGCACAGGCGCTGCGGCAATGCTGTTCACTATGTCAGCCACTTCCGCTCACGCCCAGCGCGCGGCTGAGAACGTCAACACGCAGGCATCTGATGCTTTTGGCAGCTCAGTCGGCAATGAACGCAATGGGCTTTACAGCCAGGACGATGTTCGCGGATTTAACCCTGTAGATGCTGGAAATGTGCGGGTTGAGGGGCTGTACATCGATCTCATTGATCGCTTTTCGAACCGGTTGATAGAAGGAAGCACGATCCGGGTGGGGCTGGCCGCTCAGCGCTATCCCTTTCCCGCGCCAACCGGCCTCGTTGATTTCCGCCTGGCACTTCCGCACAATAAATCTGAATTTGGCATAGACGTTGATACCGGTAACGGCATTGGAATCCTTGGACCCAGCTTCAATATTACCGCCAAGCTGCCGCTTGATGGCGCGCGTTTCGGAATTGCCCTTGGCGCGGGCTATCGCCATATCGATAAGGTGGAGGGCGGAACCAACGACTTCTCCAGCTATTCAGCGCTCATGGTTTTCCGGGCTGCTCCCGGAACCGAACTCCTGGCCTTCGTCAGCGGCATCCAAGCAAACGGTGACCGAGCCCGCGCGACCTATTTCCCTGCCGCCACCGCTCCTCCGCCGATGTTGCAGCGGGGGTGTATTTAGGGCTGGATTGGGCCAAGCGCAGTTTTAAAGGCTACACGCACGGCTTGGTTGCCAAAGTTGCGCTGGGAACTGGCTGGCGGCTCGATTCTGGGCTGTTCCTCAGCGGCAAAACCAATGACGATAATTTTTCCCACCTGTTTCTTGGCGTAAATCCCGATGGCAGTGCCAGGAATCGGCTGGTCATCGCTGATGGTAACAACGACGACCGCTCTTTTTCGGGCGAACTGCGGCTCTTGCATGAATGGACCAGCGGGGCGTTCAGCCACACGATTACCGCAGACCTTCGCGGGCGATCCAAGGACCGCATGTTTGGCGGCACGGTCAACCTGCCACTTGGCCCGGGATCGATTTATTCCGCCAGCGGCTGGGTAGAACCTCCTTATGTGCTGGGGCCTGAAAATCAGGATCACGTTCGCCAATTGACAGCCGGTGTTGCTTACAGCCTTTTGTGGAGAGGCAAGGCCAGCCTCGACATCAGCCTGGCCAAGAGCACGTATAAAAAGACTGTCGACTTCGCTGATCCGCTGGTCACCGATCCCGTGACAACTGACCACCCGTTACTATGGAGCGTCGGAGGATCTGTCGCTCTATCAAAAAATGTCGTCCTGTTCGGCGGTATAACGCGCGGACAGGAAGAAGCACTGATCGCGCCCGAAATAGCCAGTAACCGCTCTGAAGCCCCTCCTGCCATACGCACCAAGCAGGAAGAAATTGGCCTGCGCGTGGGGCTCACCAAAGGCCTGACTCTTGTCGCTACGGCGTTTCAGATTTCCAAACCCTATTACAATCTCGATCCAGCGCAGCGCTATCGCCAGCTGGGCACCCTGACCAACAAGGGCATCGAGATTTCGCTCACCGGCAAACTGACGCCGGGACTGACCATCGTTGGCGGCACGATGCTGCTTGATCCGAGAATTCAGGGTGAGGCTGTCGATGCCAAACTGATCGGCCCGCGGCCGGTCGGTCAGATCCGCAGACGCAGCCAGCTCAATTTGGACTGGCGGTTGAACGGCGGGAAATCGCCGCTGTCATTCGATTTTACGCTGGAAAGCTTTTCGGCGCGCGTTGCCAATGCCGCCAACACTTTATCCGCTCCGGCGCGCACCACGATGAACATTGGTGCGCGTTACCGATTCTCGATTGGCAAGATCAACGCGGTTTTCCGTCCGACACTGGTCAATGTGACCGGCAATTATGGCTGGCTGGTTTCTTCAAGCGGCGGCTGGACCTACACCCCGCCAAGATCGATTACCTTCAGCCTCGCCACCGACTTTTGAGCGCATTGCGCTTTGCCCGGCAGATGTCATAGATGCCGCAACGATGCACCCCGGAGCACTGGCATGAACCTGAGACTGATCGCGGCATTTATGGTGCCGATGTTGCTGGCGGGATGCGCCGCTGCACCGCAAAGCGCAAGTTCTGCCCCGGTCGCACCGCGCACGGTTACCGTGGGAATAGCCGCGATCAACGATTTTCATGGTAACCTTGAACCGCCCAAGCAATCAGTGCTGGTGCGCGATGGCAATGGCGACATTGTTGCAGTTCCCGCAGGCGGCGCGGCCTATCTTGCCTCGGCGGTCGATCAGGTGCGCGGCAAATATCGCAACCACCTGACGATTTCTGCTGGTGACATTTTGGGTTCAAGCCCGCTGACCTCAGCGCTGTTCCTTGATGAGCCTTCGATCGAGGTAATGAACCGAATTGGGCTCGACTTCAACGCGGTGGGCAACCACGAATTTGACTATGGCGTGCCCGAACTTCTGCGCAAACAAAGCGGCGGCTGCGCCAAGTTTACTGAGAAGCAGCCGTGCCAGCTCGAACCGTTTCGCGGCGCGAAGTTTCGCTTCCTTGCCGCCAACACCATAACCTCTGATGGCAAAACCCTGTTTGATGGCACCGCGATGCGCAGCTTTGGCAAAGGCAAAAGCAAGGTCACCGTCGGCATGATCGGCATGACGCTTAAAGGCACCAAGGCTTTAGTGAACAGCGCAGTCAACAAGACCGTTACGTTCCTCGATGCAGCTGAAACCGCCAATGGGCTGGTCGAGAACCTTAAAAGTCAGGGTGCTGATGCGGTGGTGTTGGTTATCCACGAAGGCGGTCGCACCAAGGGCGATCCCAATGCCAATGATTGCGTGGGCCTGAGCGGCGACATTAAGCCGATTCTCGACAAACTCGATGCGCGGATGGATCTGGTGATCTCAGGCCATACGCACTGGGGCTATGTCTGCGAATATAGCCGCTATAACGCTGCCAAGCCGTTCCTGCTCACCAGCGCGGGGCTGTGGGGCGAATTTGTTACCGATATCACGCTTGAAATTGATCCGGCGCTGCACAAGGTCGTCAGCCGAACCGCGCACAATGTTGTCGTCCAGTCCGAAGCCTATGTCAGCCCGCGTGGGCCGGTGCCAAATTCAGACATCGTTCCGAGCATGAGCCCGCGCGCCGATATTGCTGCCTATGTTGCCAAGTACAAGGCAGCTTCGCAAAGCTATGTCGAGCGCAGGGTGGGCTGGCTGGCTGGGCCGCTGCCGAAGGAGGAAGGGCCGAGCTGGGGCACCGGAGGGCCGCTCGGCAATTTGATCGCCGATGCCCACCTTGCCGCCACTACCCAAGCTGGCGCGGTGATTGCGTTCACCAATCCCTTTGGTATCCGCCGTTCGCTCACCCCGGCGGCCGATCACTCGGTCAGCTTTGGCGACCTCTATCTGGTGCAGCCGTTCGGTAGCGAGTTGATAACGATGACGCTGACCGGGGCGGATATTAAACAGGCGATGGAGCAGCAGCTTGATGCCGACGCGCCCGAGCAAATACTGTCCAGCTCGGCGGGTTTCAGGATAAGCTATGATCGGGGCAGGCCGATTGGCAGCAAAATCGTATCGATGGAACTGAACGGTGTGCCGATTGACATGGCGAAGGACTACCGCGTCACGGTGAACGTCTATCTCGCTAACGGGGGCGACAGTTTCATGGCTTTCCTTAAGGGGCGTGATCGGGCAATTGGTGTGACTGACATCGAGGCGCTCGAAGCCTATCTGAAGCCCAACAACCCGCCGCGGGCGGGTTCGCACGAAGTAAGGGCGACCGATCTTAATCCGACTCTCAAGACCAATAATATTTCTGCACCGCCGGGGGTGGTTTATTGACGTATCAGGAGGGTTTGGGCGGCCACGGATAAAGCCTGACGTCCGCTTTACATAGTCCGCATAGCCCGGGCGGCTTTTAGCCAGCCCCTGTTCGAGCAGTGGTTTGCCCGACCAGCGGGTGAGCGTGAAGGTGAGGAACAGCGGCCCGATCACACTGCCCAGCGCCACCGGCCACCCGGCTTCAGCAGCCGCCAGCCAGATACCCCACCACACACAAGCGTCGCCGAAGTAATTGGGATGGCGGGTATAGCGCCACAGGCCGGTGTTGAGCACCTTGCCCTTGCTCGTAGGGTCGGCGCGGAACTGGGATAGCTGCCAATCGCCAACGGTTTCAAACACGATGCCGACGAGCCATAGTGCAGAGCCTGCCATCGCCAATTTGCCAACATAGGCCGATCCGCTCGCCGCGACGCCCATTTGCGCGGGCAGGCAGGTGATCCACAGCAGCACCGCCTGCGGGCCGAAGACCCGCTTGAAGGCGTCCGAGGCAAAGCGCCCCTTTTCGCGCGCTGGCCCGAGGATCTTAGCATAACGCGGGTCTTCGCCGGCGCTGCGCCAGCGCAGGAACAGATGGACCCCCAGCCGCAGGCCCCAGATCACCGCCATGCCAGCGATCAGCGATGCGCGCGGTCCCGGATCGCCCACCTGAAGCCAGCTCGCCGCCGCCAGCAGGGCCATTCCAGCCCCCCACACGGCGTCGATGAAGGAGACATCGCCGACCTTCACCGCCACGATCAGCAGCAGCAACATGATAACCAGAATCAGAGCGCCATTGTTGGTCAGTATCTCAATTATCATCGTCAATTCCCGCAGTAATTGCCGCCCAACGCGGATGGCCAGGCATCATTTCTTCGTAATATGCCGCGATCTTTTCCATGTCGGCTCGGTAATTTCCCGTCGGCATCATGGCTGGCCCCAGCCCGCCCTGCTTGGTTTGATAGTTCACCCAGGCCGGGATGATCGGAACACCTGCCCCATGTGCGATGTGGTAAAACCCGGACCGCCACTTCGCCGAACCCTTACGCGTTCCCTCCGGCGCAACCACCAGCATCAGTTCCTTGCGCCGGGCGAATTCCTCGACCATCTGATCGACGTAATTATGGCTCGATGATCGCACCACCGGCACCCCGCCCATATCATACATGAACCGGGTGAACGGCCACTTGAACAGCGAATTCTTGCCCATAAATCCCGGCAGCACGCCAAGTTCATGGGTGAGCCCGACGAAAAAAATGAAGTCCCAATTAGTCGTGTGCGGCGCGCCGATCAGTACACAGCGGCGGGTGGCGGGGGGGCCGCCAATGGTCGCCCACTTCTGGCGGCGATAAAGCCACAGCAAAGTGCCGAGCGTGATGCGCGAAAGCAGCGAGCGGCGCGGTGTCATCAGAACCCCGCCCCCTCGGGCCATGTGGCGCTCGCCATACCGAACACCTTGAACAACGCGCCCATCTGCCCTTCACCTATCAGCCGTTCCATCGCGGTGCGGATGGCATCGGCGTGTTGCGGGGCAAACTGGCTGAGCGCATCTGCGCGCGCCTCAATTCCCAGCGCGCGCAGCCAGCGGCCCTGCGGCACGGTCCCCAGCCACCGGCAGCCGCGCGATTCGACAATCGGCGCGAGCGTAGCGAAATCAACTTGCGCGGTAAGGTCTGCCTCGCCCGGCGCGGTGAACGGATCAACTTTGCGGTGCGCGCGCACGGCTTGCAACGTTGAGCCATCGCGCAACTTGTCACCGCCGTAGTCAAAGAACAGCGCCGCGCCGCCTTGTTCGTTTAGCCGCCCCGCCACTTCATAGACTGTTGAGGCAGCGCCGGGGCAGGTTTCAATTATCGTCCCCACCGGCGCGACCCTGCGGGATTCGGGAACCGCCGCATCCATCGGCATTTGACCGGAAACGGGAATGAAGCGGCCGTCCGCGGTGCCGACCTGCCGCTCGCGCCAGCCATCATCGGTCATCACCAGTTGCCGGACCGGCAAGGCATCAAGGAATTCATTGCCGATAACCAGCACCGGCCCATAAAGCGGGATGGTCGAGAGGTCATTGTGCCATGTCGCCTGCGGAACAGTCACCAGCTGCATGTCTTTGAGTGCGGTCGAGGTTTCGACAAAGTGCACCTTGGGTTCAAGCCCATAGCGCTTCGCCGCCGCCAGCGCATCGCGCGCCAACGTGCCGCGGCCTGGGCCAAGTTCGACATAGTGCACCGGCTCTTCGCGCCCTGCCCGGATCCACATGTCCGCGAGCCACAGCCCGATAAGCTCGCCAAACATCTGGCTGATTTCAGGCGCGGTGATAAAATCCCCGCTCTCGCCCAGCGGATCGCGCGACATGTAATAGCGGGTGTTGGCCTCGCCCATATAGTGCATCACGCTGATCGGACCCGAATGCCCGATCAGGCGTTGAAATATGGCGGTTAGCGAATCGGTTTCGCTCATTAAGCCTCGGCGGGTGTTGCGACAGACGCGGCGGCCCCAAGCGGCGGCCGAATCAGCGAGCGGACCAGAAAAAACAGCCCAACCGCGAACATCGGCACGGTCAGCCACTGCCCCATCGAAAGCCCGGTACGCGCCGCAAATTCCGAAAGCTGGGCATCCGGTTCGCGGTAAAATTCGACAACAAACCGGGCGAGCGCGATGCCGCAAGTGAAGGTGCTGCACAACATGCCGGGACGAAACCGCGCGCGGGTTTTCCAAAACAGCAGCAGCATGACGATCAGCAGAAGTAGCCCTTCAAGCCCAGCCTCATAAAGCTGGCTCGGATGCCGCGCGAGCTGATCGGGGGCATCGGGGAACACCATCGCCCAGGCCACATTAGGTCCGGCAACCCTGCCCCACAGCTCACCGTTTACGAAGTTCGCCAGCCGCCCAAACAACATGCCGAACGGCACCGAAACCGAAATATAGTCCATCACCCGCAGGAAACTGAGGCCTCCGCGCCAGCAAACCCAAGTCACCGCAATCAGCACACCGATCAGCCCGCCGTGGAAGCTCATCCCGCCTTCCCACAACTTGAAGATGTCCAAGCTGGTCCACAATTGCGGGGCGTAGAACGTGGCATAGCCAAACCGCCCGCCGAGAATCACCCCCAGCGTGCAATAAAAGAACAAATCATCGGCATGGCGCTGGGCCATCGGCGCGCCCGGCCCTTTGAGCGCCTTTGACGTGTGCCACCAGGCCAGAATGATCCCGGTGAGGTAGGCGAGGCTATACCACCGCAGAGTCAGCGGCCCCAGCGATATGCCTTTGGTCAGCCCAAGGCCTGACCATTGAATCGGCGGGTGCGCAGCGGCAGATGCAAGCAGTAGTGACAGCAATGCGAAGGCCCCCTAGAAACGGCAGAGAAGCGCTTCTGGCACAGCCCGGCCCGTGATGGAACCGGTTGTGAACAAGTGGCCACATGGGAAATCGGATGCCAAGCCAGCTAGACAATACCTTAACGGAGATAATGGACAGACTCACTGCGCCGGGTGAGCCGCTGGAAGTGGTGCCGTTCAGGCGGTTCGGCGTCGATCTCCCCTCGCTTAAAAACGCGCCCGCCAACCTACCGGCGTTTTTTGAGCAGCATTGCACCACCTTTGCCGAGCGGGAGTTTCTCGTCGATGGCGATCTTCGGCTGACCTTTGCCGAGGTCTACGCTCTGGCCCGGCAATGTGCCGATGGGTTGATCTTGCGCCACAATGTCGCGCGCGGTGAGCGGGTGGGGATTGCCGCGCGCAATTCGGCAAACTGGGTGGTGCTGTATATGGCGGTGCTGATGTCCGGCGGCTGCGCGGTGCTGCTCAACGGCTGGTGGACTGGCGATGAAATGGCGGCAGGGGTTGATCTTGCCCAGTGCCGTCTGGTCTTTGCCGATGCGCAGCGGGCATCGCGATTTGGCCCCGCGATGGGACAATGTGAGGTGGTGCAGTTCGGCCATGGAAACCCCCGTGAAGGACTCGCCGAATTGCTCGACGGCGACGCGGCGAAGCTGCCCGAGCTGACCGGCGATGATCTTGCAACGATCCTGTTCACATCGGGATCAACCGGGCAGTGCAAAGGCGCAGTTTCCGACCATCGGGGGGTTGTTCAGGGTGCGCTGAGTTTTGCCTCGCAGGCGCTCATGATCTTCAC
>JAYVNC010000128.1:0-5691 GCA_043758655.1 Novosphingobium sp. | reverse complement strand
GAGGTTGCCGCGTCCAGCATGGCAATGATGCACGAAACGCTGGATACCGGTGGTCATTCTTCGATGCAGATGCTCGGCAAGGTTGATGTACCCGCGCATCAAAGCGTTGCCTTTGCCCCTGGTGGCAAACACGTGATGGTCACCGGCATGTCTCCGCAGCTTAAAGTTAACACCATGACTTACCTGACGCTGACCTACGGCGATGGAGACAAAACCCGGACTGAAATCCCGGTTGTCCCTCAGGCTGCTGCCGGAGGATGAGCGACCGGCACGGTGGCTGCCCACCCGGCGGTGAGCGATGTCTGACTGCGGGCGAGGTGGAGCTTGTTCGCTCGGTATTTGGCACTGCGATTGACTCGGGCGGCGTGATGATAAAACGGCGTAAATGGTTTCCATTTCAGCCGAGCAAGGTGGTGATGGCGCCCTGCGGCCACCTGCATTTCCACCCCGATGGGCCAGATTACGAACCCGACTTCGCGCGCGCACCGCTAACCGCGCAGGGGCTATTCATTCACGAGATGGTGCATGTCTGGCAGGCTCAGACAAAGGGGCGGTATTACCTTCCGCTGCGGCGCCATCCGTTCTGCCGTTATGATTACAGCCTGAAAACGGGCTGGAGCCTCCAACAGTATGGCATTGAACAACAAGCCGAAATTGTGCGGCATGCGTTTCTTGCCCGAAGCGGTGCGCCGGTCGCGGGGGTGAGGGATGCGCGGGTTTACGATTTGCTGGTCGATTTTCCGGGAGCGGGTTGAACGTTTGGGGAAATAGATATACATTCAGGAATATTGGATATCCAAAGGTGCCGCCATGGAATTTCTGAAAGTCGCCAAATGGGGCAACAGCCTCGCCATCCGTATCCCTTCCAAAATGGTGAAAGCGATGGGGATTAAGGAGGGTGATGTGCTGGACCGCGATCAACTCGATTTGCGCAGAGACTATAAGCGGATGAGCCGCGAGGAAGCGTTAAAAATCATCCAGAAGGCTCGCGATGAGTTTCCCAAAGGGCTCAAACCCGAAGACTGGAAAATTGATCGTAGCGATCCAGACATGCGGGGATAACCCTTGGCCCATGCCTTGGACACCAATATCGTGGTCTATGCTTTTGCGCCAGACGACAAGGCGGCGCGTGCTTTGGAGCTGCTTAAAGGTGCTACGATAAGCGTTCAAATCCTGAATGAATTTGCCAATGTCGCGATACGTAAGCTTGCTTGTACCCCACCGAAACTCGATGAACGTATAGCGGTAATACGCTCTTTGGTCACATCAATCGATGCAATCGACGAAGAAACCCATGACCTAGCACGTGATATTGTCGCGCATCACAAACTAAGTTTTTATGATGGCCTTGTCGTCGCATCTGCACTCCTCGCTGACTGCGAAACGCTTTACAGCGAGGACATGCAGCACGGCCTCAAAATTGAGGGCCGCCTGACGATTCTCAATCCGTTTGTCTGATCAATCCGCCTTCTTTGCCACCGCCACCATCGCGGGGCGTAACAGGCGTTCTTTGATCATATAGCCAGCCTGCAATTCCTGAAGCACCGTGCCGGGCTCAGCATCAGCGGACGGAATCTCCAGCATTGCCTGATGCTGGTGCGGATCGAGTGGCAGGCCAACCGCCGCAATGCGCATTATGCCGTTGTTGGTGAATGCTTTTTCCAGTTCACGCCCGGTGGCTTCAATCCCGGCGACGAGGTTTTTCCATTTCTCATCTTCGCGCAGATCGGCGGGGATTGCTTCAAGCGCGCGGCTTAAGTTGTCCGAAACTGACAGCATATCACGCGCAAATCCGGTCGCGGCATAGGCGCGCGCGTCGGTGATGTCTTTCTCCATCCGGCGGCGCACGTTCTGCGTTTCGGCCTTGGCATAGAGCACATCCTGCTTTGCCGCCTCAAGATCGCCGCGTAGCAGCGCGAGCGCGTCGTCCATCGCCAAACCCTCTGGTTCGGCGACGCTATTGCGGTCGATCATATCTTTGGGAACGCCCTTCAATTCGGCTTCCACCGCGGGATCTTCCAGCGGCTTGGTGTCTTCAGTCATAATTTTAAAAGTTCCGGTTATGCGATGAGTTTGCTCGGCTTCACCACTTTGGTGCCCCCATTTTGGTAAGCGCCTGCGCGGTGAAATCCACAATGGGCACTACGCGCGCATAATTCAACCGCGTTGGGCCGATAACGCCGACCACGCCGACCACTTTTCCCTCGCGGTCACGATAGGGTGAGGCGATCACTGACGAGCCCGAAAGCGCGAACAAGCGGTTCTCTGACCCTATGAAAATGCGAGTGGCCTCGGCCTCGCGGGCGGCGTCGAGCAGTTCAGAGACCGACTGTTTGTTCTCCAGATCATCGAGCAGCAGCCGCACACGTTCTAGATCGAGCAGCGCCGCTTCATCGAGCAAGTTGGCCTGGCCGCGAACGATCAGCACCGGCCGGCGCGCAGCATCCTCGCTCCACACTGCGAGGCCGCGCTCAACCAGATCGCGGCTGGCGCTATCGAGCGCTGAGCGGCCCGAGCCAATGTCCGCCTGAATTGCCCGTACCGCCTCGGCCAGCGACCGCCCGCCAAGATGCGCGGAGATGTAATTACTTGCCTGCTCGAGCGCCGATGTTGGCGTGTTGATCGGCAGTTCGACCACTCGGTTCTCAACCCCGCCATCGATGCCGACCAGCACCGCCAGCGCCTTGCCGGGAGACAATGGTACCAGTTGCAAGTGCTGCAAACGCGGCTCGCTGCGCGGCACCATGATAACGCCTGCGCAGGCCGAAAGCCCCGAGAGCACCGCGCTGGTCGCCGCCAGCGCTGCTTCGATCGGGCCGGGGGTCGCCAGTTCGCGCTCAATCGCGTTTCGCTCGGCCATCGTAGGCTCGGCAACCTGCATCATGCCATCAACGAACAGCCGGAGGCCCACCTCCGTAGGCATCCGCCCCGCCGAAGTATGCGGCGCGGCGAGCAGCCCCAGCCCCTCAAGATCATGCAGCACCGAGCGGATTGAAGCCGGGGAAAGATTCAGCCCCGCCCCGGATAGCGTCTTCGATCCCACCGGTTGGCCAGACGTCAAATAACCATCCACAACAAGGCGGAATATCTCGCGCGAACGATCGGTCAGTTCGGTAAAGGGGGGACTTGCCATCATGCTAATTTAATCGGTGCTCTTGCGGCCTCAAGCCTGTTGCGCCAGAGGCCGGGCACAATCAACAAAGGATTACTCATGCGACCTTCCGGCCGCGCGCCTGATGAAATGCGCGCTCTTGCCTTTGAGACCAATTATACCATCCACGCCGAAGGTTCGGTGCTGGTGAGCTTTGGCAATACCAAGGTGCTGTGTACCGCATCGGTTGAGGAAAAGGTTCCGCCGTTCCTGCGCGGCAAGGGCGAAGGCTGGGTGACGGGCGAATACTCGATGCTCCCCCGCGCCACGCACACTCGGGGTTCGCGCGAGGCGGCGAAGGGCAAGCAATCGGGCCGCACGCAGGAAATTCAGCGGCTGATCGGTCGCTCGCTTCGTTCGGTGGTCGATATGAAGAAGCTGGGCGAGCGCCAGATCGTGCTCGATTGCGATGTGATTCAGGCCGATGGCGGCACGCGGACGGCGTCGATCTCGGGCGCATGGGTGGCGCTGCGGATTGCCATCGACAAGCTGATGGCATCGGGCGCGATTGCTTCTGATCCAATGCCGCGCAAGGTCGCGGCGGTATCTTGCGGGATATACAAGGGCACCCCGGTCCTCGATCTTGATTATGATGAGGACAGCGCGGCGGATGCCGATGCCAACTTCGTGCTGATCGAAGGCGGCCATATCGCTGAGGTTCAGGCCACGGCAGAAGGCGCGACCTATGACGAGGAAGGCCTGCTGCGCCTTCTGCGGCTGGCGCGGATTGGTTGTGATCAGATCATGGCGGCGCAAGATGCGGCGACGGGGCGGTAATGGCGCATTTGGGCGGAAAACTGGTAATTGCTACGCATAATGCGGGCAAGCTGAAGGAGATTTCCGCCCTCCTTGCGCCTTATGGCGTGGAGTGCATTTCTGCAGGGGCGCTCGGCCTGCCTGAGCCGGATGAAACCGGCAGTACCTTTGTTGAAAACGCGCTGATTAAGGCGCGGGCGGCGGCTCAGGCTTCGGGCATTCCATCGCTGGCGGATGACTCTGGCTTGTGCGTTGCGGCGCTCGATGGCCGCCCCGGGGTTTACACCGCCGATTGGGCCGAACGGCAGCGATTTGAAGGTAAGCCGGGGCGCGATTGGTACATGGCGATGGGCAAGGTTGAGGGCATGCTGTGCGAACAGGGCGACGATGTGGATCGCTCGTGCTGGTTCGCCTGCGTGCTGGCAATCGCATGGCCAGATGGCGCCGCAGTGGCTTACGAAGGGCGCACAAATGGTTCATTAACCTGGCCACCGCGCGGGACGATGGGCTTTGGCTATGATCCGGTGTTTGTCCCGCAGGGTGACACGCGGACATTTGCTGAACATGATCCGGCGGAGAAGCACCTTATCAGTCACCGCGCTGATGCCTTCGCAAAGCTGGTGAAGGACCAGTTTGGCGGCTAAGGCAGCGCCTTATGCCCCGCGCGCTTTATATCCATTGGCCGTTCTGCCTCAAGAAATGCCCCTATTGTGACTTCAACAGCCATGTCCGCGATGCTGTGGACCTTGCGCTGTGGCAAAACGCGCTTCTTGCCGATATGCGTTACGAGGCCGAGGAGGCAGGCGGCGGGCCTCTTGAATCGGTATTTTTCGGCGGCGGCACTCCATCGCTGATGCCGCCCGCACTGGTCGCTACGCTGCTGGCAGAGGCGGAAAAGCTGTGGGGGTTTGCACCGGGGATTGAGATTACCTTGGAGGGCAATCCGTCATCGATCGAGGCGGCGAACTATGCTGCGCTGGCCACAGCAGGCGTCAACCGGGTTTCGCTGGGGCTGCAATCGCTTGATGACGAGGCGCTGCAATTCCTAGGCCGTTTGCACTCGGTTGCAGAAGGTCTTGCTGCACTCGATGTTGCGCAACAAAACTTCAAACGCGTCAGTTTTGACCTGATCTATGCCCTTCCCGGCCACACCGAAAAGGCATGGAAATCAGAGCTATCCCGCGCAATAAGTTTCGGTACCGGGCATCTTTCGCTGTATCAGCTGACGATTGAGCCGGGAACCAAATTCGCCACGATGGTGCGGGCGCAGCAATTCACGCCGCTTGATGATGATACCTGCGCCGATCTGTTCAACCTAACCCGCGAAATGACCGCAGCTGCTGGCCTTCCCGCCTATGAGATAAGCAACCACGCGCGGCCGGGCGAACAGAGCCGCCACAACCTAGCCTATTGGCTGTACAAGGATACGCTTGGCGTCGGCCCCGGTGCCCATGCCCGGCGCGGCGGGGTGGCAGTGGTGCGGCACAAAAAGCCGGAGAACTGGCTGGATTCGGTTGCGCAGCACGGTCACGGTATTGCTGAAGCGCGCAGGCTGGGAACGCGCGAGATGGCGTCTGAGGCGATGCTGATGGGCTTGCGGCTGACTGAGGGACTGGACCTTCCAGCGTTGTCCGCGCGGTTTGGTCTGCCGGAAGACAATCTGTGTGACCCCGCTCGGTTTGCCTTTTATGAATCACAGGGGCTGTGCTGGCGGAACGGTGAGCGGGTCGGCGTGAGCGAATCGGGAATTCCGCTTCTCGATGGATTGTTGGGGGAGCTGGTCC
>JAYVNC010000127.1:0-1747 GCA_043758655.1 Novosphingobium sp. | reverse complement strand
AGTATGCGCTGCTCGGATCATTGGTATCGCTCATCGGCACGCTGGGGCGCGGATGGACCGGTGAAGCTTTCGATCAATATGGCTATGCCACGGTGTTCCGCTGGACCGCACTGACGGCGGTGGTGTCGCTGGTTTTCGTGCTCGCCGAATGGGCGCGGGTGAGCCGGAATGAGCGGATTGGTGCGGCAAAGCCAGCCTAGGTTGGAATTTCCCGGTTGAGCCGCAGCACCTCACCTGCAAGGTATAGCGAACCGGCGATCAGAACGTCGCCAGTTGGTGGCAAGGCTCGCAGGGCAGCGGCAACGTCGCTGAAGCTGCGCACTGGCAGGGCTGTATAGGCGGCAAAGTCTTCGGGCGCGTGGGCATCATGGCCGGGGGCGGCGACGACTGAGACGGTGGCGAGTTGGTCGCGCAGCGGCACTATGATGGCGGCTGGGTCTTTGCTCGCCAGCATGCCGATGATGAGGTGGAGAGGCTGCGCGCGTGCTTCGACAGGCTCAGCATGAGCGGATGTAGTATAATTGGAATTTTCTAAACCCCGCTCAGCCTGAGCCTGTCTAAGCATGTCCTGAGCTACGCCGAAGGGGCCGCACGCTCCCTCAGCCCGAAAAAACCTCGCAATCGCTAGCCCAGCATCGGGATTATGCCCGCCATCGAGCCAAACCTTTTGCCCCGGCACCAGCGCCGTCAGCGGACCATCGCCCAGAAGTTGTAACCTTGCAGGCCAGCGCGCTGACCGGATGCCCGTAGCCATCGCCTCGGGCGAAACCACAATTCGGTCCTGATGCCGCAACATGGCGACGGCCAGCGCGGCGTTATCCGCCTGATGGGCTCCGGCCAGCGCGGGCAGGGGCAAGCGCAGCTCGCCTTTGGCATCGCCATATTCAATAGTCTCGCCCACTTGCGCCCACCAGTGAACCCCGCGCATGCGTAAAGGTGCGCCTTTCGCCTGCGCCGTGTCGCGGATCACTTTGGCGACCGCGATGCCATAGTTCTGCGTCACCAGTGGTACCCCGGCGCTGGCGATGCTGGCCTTTTCGAAGGCGATGCGTTCGAGCGGATCGGCGGGTACGCCGTCTTCGGGGCGCAGCAGGAATGCCTCATGGTCGATCCCAAGTGAGGCTATCCCGCAAGCGAGCGCTGTTTCCAAAACATTGGTCGCATCGAACCGCCCGCCAAGCCCAACTTCGATCACGCAGACATCAGCAGGCACCCGCGCGAAGGCGAGGAACATCGCGGCGGTGGTGACCTCGAAGAAGCTCGGGGCGAGGTCTGCCGACAGATCAAGCACCTCTTTGAGCAGCGCGGCGAGCAGTTCGTCGCTGATTAATGCGCCTGCGAGGCGGATACGTTCGTTGTAGCGGACCAGATGTGGCTTGATTGCGGCATGAACGGTCAGCCCCTGCGCCTCAAGCATTGCCCGCAGAAAGGCGCAAGTAGAGCCCTTGCCGTTGGTCCCGGCGACATGGAATGTGAGCGGGATGCTCCCTTGCGGATTGCCTAAACGGCGCAGGATTTCACGGATCGTTTCCAACCCAAACCGTCCTTGCGGCAGCGAAAGCGCGTCAAGGCGATCAAGCTGGGCCTGAACTTCGGGGCTGTCAGAGGTGGCGAAGTCTTTCACTTAAAGCCCCTCCTCTTCAGGGGAGAGGGTGGGGTGGGGGATGTCAGTTTCACGCAGCATAGCATTATGAGGACAGCCCCCACCCCCAACCCCTCCCCTGAAGGGAAGGGGAGATTTTAAGCC
>JAYVNC010000126.1:0-5710 GCA_043758655.1 Novosphingobium sp. | reverse complement strand
TGGTTGCGAAATATCGCTTCAATCAATCGTCCTTAGTCGTAGCAGCATAGAACTGAGGGTCTTCGGTTCGGAATATATTTTCGATATGGCTGTGGACGCGATGGGGTCGCGCAGCCCCCTGTTGTCCGGGCGGATCACGCCCCTTCCATTCGGCGCATTCTGGGCCACTGTCGATAGTCCAGAGCAATCAGACATTGGCGTGAACAGCCTCGATCAACGCTACCTTTCCGCGCGGCAAATGGCCGGCATAATGCCGATCGGCATCAGCCCTTTTTCTGGTAAACCCGCCTCTGCTATATTCTGGAGCGCACGCGAGCGGGATGCAGCAGCTATTTGCGCCGGGGGCGTCGATCAATGGCGCAGCGATTTTTGCAAGCTGTGGCCTGAAGCGGAACCATTTGTTCAGTCAGTCCCATCTTTCTCAGAGCTTACTTTTGCGCACTATCATCACCGCACCGGGCGCATGGTAACAGGACAACGACTGTTTCATATTGGCGATAGTTGGCGTTGTACCAGTCCGCAATTGGGGCAAGGCGCGAATATGGCGCTGATCGATGCTGCGGCGTTGGCACAGTCGATACAGGGCTGCGCTAGCGTCTCCGAAATTGCCCCGACCTATGCTGCGTTGCGTGGCCGTCATGCCCGCATTTACCAAGCGTTGAGCCGAGTTTTCACACCACTTTACCAGTCAGACGGATTTGTCGGTCCTTGGCTACGAGACCAGATTGTTCATCATACCGGTGGCTGGCGGTTGGTCAGAAAACTTGTGGCGAGGGTTGTTTCGGGGGAATTTGGCAATGGCTTTCGAATTAAAGCTGAATGAGCCTAACCTTCACCCATCGCCTTCTCGTGGTGCCTGATCACTTCATCAATCACAAAGCGAATAAACTTCTCGCCAAAATCCGGATCAAGCTGGGCCTCTTCAGCCAGTTTGCGCAGCCGCGCGATCTGGCGATCCTCACGCAACGGATCGCTCGCAGGAAGCGCATTCTCGGCCTTGTAGGCACCAACCGCCTTGGTAATTCGGAACCGCTCGGCGAGCATGTGAATCAGCGCGGCGTCGATATTATCAATCGAGGCGCGGAAGCTGGCGAGCGCGGGATCGGGGGCTTTTTCGGTCATCATTGAACCCGCTAGCATGACATTCCGCGCTGGCGAAGAGGCAAGACGTATTCTTGCTTGCTATAATATGCCAATGCCCGAACGAGTCCGCATGGGGGAGCGAAGTACACGTGTCGGCAGAGCGTCAAACCACCGGGCCGATTGAGCGGTTTGCCGCTCATCAGAACAGCTTTGGCTTTCTTCGCTTGCTGTTCGCTGCGCTGGTGATCGTTTCGCACACGCCTGAATTGGTTGACGGGAACCGCAGCCGCGAGCTCCTCACGCGCATGTTCGGGACGATTTCATTTGGTGAATTTGCGGTCGACTGTTTCTTTTTGGTGAGCGGTTATCTGATTGCTGGAAGCTTCCTCGCTAACCCTCAACTGTCGGCGTTTCTGCGCAAGCGAGTGGCGCGAATCTACCCGGCTTTCATCGTCTCCTCATTGCTGGCAATCGCAATCGCCGCGCCGCTGGCGGGGACCAACTTGAGCACCCTTGAGGCTTCGGCGATAAACAACGTCGGACGGGCCCTGCTGCTGCAAAGCCCCTTTGTTCCGGGCGTTTTTGCCGGGTCGCACCATGCCGTGCTCAATGGTGCGGTTTGGACGATCAGCTTTGAATTTGCCTGCTATCTGTTGATCGCCGTGCTGGGTATTTCTGGCGCATTTCGTTCGCCCAAACTGGTGGCGGCGCTGGCCGGGGGCTGCTTGCTGTTGCAAGCGGTAGTCCAAACTACCGCTCTTCATGACCCGTATCATGTGCTTGGTTTGCCTGAGAATTTCTATTTTGTGCTGGTTGATGGACTCCGGCTCGCGGGCATATTTCTTGTAGGAACGTGCTTCTATCTTTGGCGCGACGCGTTCGGATTTTCGGCGATCGGCGCTGCTGTCTCGCTGATCGGGCTGATCACCTGCTTGCGTATTATGCCGCTGGCCGAACCGGGACTCGCGCTGTTCGGCGGCTACATCATCTTTGCGATCGCGGGCTGGGGACGAACGGGTTTGATCAGCCGGATCAACAACCGCAATGATATTTCCTACGGGCTTTATCTCTATGCTTGGCCGGTGGAAAAGCTGCTGATCCACTTCGCCCCGGGGCTGCCGTTGATCGCGCTGGGGCTCGCCACGCTGATCATCGCCGGATCGCTCGGAACGGCGAGTTGGTTCGCGATCGAAAAGCCGGTTTTGCGCCGCTTTGCCGGGAAATAGGCGCAGCCCGAATAGCCCATTGCCGCCATGTAAAAATGTGCACTGCACTGTGCCGCTTTGCACTTGCCTTCGCCGCCGCCGCGTCGCAAATGCGCAGGCGCAATGAGCGCAGACGTAATCCCCTTGCGGCCCCGCCAGGCCGAGCCTTCGCTCGATCCGCTGCTCGCGGTGACGGCGGGCGGGATGAATGCGGTCAACGCCATTATCCTTGACCGTATGCAGAGCGAAATTCCGCTGATCCCGGCGCTGGCAGGGCACCTGATCGCGGGCGGCGGCAAGCGAATGCGCCCGATGCTCACCGTCGCAGGCGCGGCGCTGTGCCACTATCACGGCACCCGGCACCACCTGCTCGCCGCCTCGGTGGAATTCATCCACACCGCGACGCTGCTGCATGATGATGTGGTCGATGGCTCTGACATGCGGCGCGGAAAGCAGGCGGCGAACCTGATTTTCGGCAATCCTGCGACCGTGCTGGTCGGCGATTTCCTGTTCACCCGCGCGTTTGAACTGATGGTTGAAGACGGCAGTCTCAAAGTGCTCAAAATCCTGTCGCGCGCCAGCTCGGTGATTGCCGAGGGCGAGGTTGACCAGCTCACCGCCGCGCGCCGGGTCGAAACCAGCGAGGAACGGTACCTCAACATCATCGGCGCAAAAACCGCCGCGCTGTTCGCCGCCGCCACGCGGATATCCGCCGTGGTGGCTGAAAAGGGTGAGGCCGAGGAACTGGCGCTCGATGCCTATGGCCGCAACCTTGGGATCGCCTTTCAGCTGGTCGATGATGCCATCGATTACGATTCCGATGCGGCTGAAATGGGCAAGGGCCAGGGCGATGATTTCCGCGAGGGAAAGATGACCCTGCCTGTTATCCTCGCCTATGCGCGCGGCAGCGCCGAGGAACGCCAATTCTGGCAAGACGCCATTGCCGGTTTCCGCAGCGAAGACGCCGATCTTGCCCATGCCAAAGCGCTGATCCGCAAACACGACACCGTCTCCGCCACCCGCGACCGCGCGCGCATGTATGCCCAGCGCGCGATTGATGCGATTGCGTGTTTCCCTGAGGGACCTGTGCGGAGTGCAATGGCTGAAGCGGCAGAGTTCGCGGTGTCGCGCCGGTTTTAGGCGCGTGGTTGGGGCAATGAGCCCCACACCATTCATTGCCTATGCAGCCATAGCCATCTAACCGCGCGCCGTGCGCCTGTTTACCCACACTGCCCGATCTGGCTTTACCAGCCCATCGACCCCGCGCGACCGGGTGGTTTCGGCGGCTTTGTCTGCGCTGGTGTTGTTCCTGTTCGGCTTGGCGCTGCTGCGGCTGGGCAATTTGGTTGGGCCGCCGGCTCGGCTTGGCAATAACCTCACCTCGATCAATGTGTCCCCCGCCTCGGCTGAAAAGCATGAGAAGACCAAGGCCAAGCAACCTGAAAAAGCGCCGCAACCGGCGAAGACTGTGGCGGTTACGGTGCCTGCGGTGATGGCGCAGAAAATCGTGATTCCGGTCACCAAAGCACCGCCAGTGTTCATCCAGATTTCCAATGATGACTTCGCCAAATCGGACATTTCCAAGCTCGCCAAGGCATCGGGCGGATCGTCGGCGGGGGACAGCAAGGGTACCTATGGTCCGGGTGCGGGGCCGCAAGGTCAGCAGCTTTATAACGCCGAATGGGTGCGCGAGCCGACCGATGCAGAGCTCGCGGGCTATATGACGCAGCGATCACAGGGCGGCGATTGGGCTGATATTGCCTGCCGGACCATCGATCACTATCATGTCGATAATTGCCAGCCGCTTGGCGAATCGCCAGCGGGTTCGGGGCTTGCCCGGTCGCTGAGGCAGGCGGCATGGCAGTTCCTCGTCCGCCCGCCGCGCGTCGGCGGACAGGTTCAGGTTGGTGCCTGGGTGCGCATTCACTTCAGTTTCAGACGCCGCAACAGGGAAGAAGTCACCGGGAGTGAGCCAGCATCTTCCGATTAATGATGTGTTGCCGGCACTGCTCGCGGCCTTGCGGGAGCATGCGCGCGCGGTTCTGATCGCGCCGCCGGGGGCGGGCAAGACCACGGCGGTGGCTCCGACGCTGCTAGGCGAGGACTGGTGCAGCGGTACGATCATCATGCTTTCGCCGCGCCGGGTGGCTGCGCGGGCTGCGGCTGAGCGGATGGCCGAGGTTATGGGCGAGCGGGCGGGGGAGACCGTGGGATACCTCACCCGGCTTGATAGCAAGCGCTCTGCCAAAACCCGTGTGCTGGTGATGACCGAGGCGATTTTTGTTTCGACGATCCTGAAAGACCCCGAACTCGCGGGCGTCTCCGCCGTGCTGTTCGATGAGGCGCATGAGCGGCATCTCGATAGCGATCTGGGGCTGGCTCTGGCGATTGAGAGCGCATCGGTGCTACGCGAAGATCTGCGGCTGGTGGTGATGTCAGCGACGATTGACGGTGCGCGGTTCGCGGGCCTGGTGGGGAATTGCCCGGTGGTGGAAAGCGCGGGCAAGGCGCATAGTTTGGCAATCCGCTGGCTGGGCGCGCGGCCTGAGCTGCGGATTGACGAGGCGATGGCATCGGCGATTGCCACCGCTTGGCGTGAGGAGGAGGGGGATGTGCTCGCCTTCCTGCCCGGCGTGGGCGAGATTGAGCGGACGCGTGAGCGGTTGGCGGAGCGCCTGCCCGATGCGCTGGTGCTGCCGCTGCATGGCCAATGTGAACCGGCGGCGCAGCGCGCTGCCATTCGCCGCGATACTGAAGGACGGCGTCGGATTGTGCTGGCGACGGCGATTGCTGAGACATCGTTGACGCTCGATGGCGTGTCGGTGGTGGTCGATGCGGGCCTCTCGCGCCGCGCCGAATTTGACGAGGCGGCGGGGGTTACCCGGCTGGTCACCCACCGCGCCAGTCAGGCGGCGGCGGCGCAGCGGGCAGGCCGCGCGGCGCGGCAGGGGCCGGGAGTGGCGTACCGGCTGTGGGAAGAGGCCGGGCATGCGGGCCGCGCAGCTTTCGATCCGCCAGAGATGCTGGTTTCTGATCTCGCCCCGCTGGCGCTGACGCTGGCGCGGTGGGGTGCGGGCGATGTGAGCGCGATGGCGTGGATTGATGCGCCACCGGTGGCGGCGATGGCGGCGGCGCGGGGGTTGCTAAAGAGTTTGGCGGCGTTGGATGCGGAGGGACGGATCACCCCGCACGGGCAGGCGATGGCCGCGCTGCCGTTGGAGCCTCGCTTGGCGCATATGTTGATGCGCGCGGCGGAATTTGGTGCGGAGGGTGAGGCGGCTGAGCTCGCTTTGTTGCTGCAAGAACGCGGGCTTGGCGGGCGCGGCGAAGATCTTTCCGCGCGGCTGGATCGGTGGCGGGGGGATCGTGGTGCGCGGGCTGAGGCCTCGCGGAAATTGGCGGCGGGTTGGGCTAGGGTGGCG
>JAYVNC010000125.1:0-5720 GCA_043758655.1 Novosphingobium sp. | reverse complement strand
TTTGGCGTGTTGCGGCGCAGCGCCCGGTTACTGTCCTCTGCGGTCCCGGAAACAACGGCGGCGATGGCTATGTCATTGCCGAAGCGATCCGTGAGCGGGGCGGCGCAGTGCAAGTGGTGGCGGCGAGCGCGCCGAAAACCGATGCGGCCCGGACCGCGCGCGGCTTGTTCGGCGGCGAGGTGCTTGGCCCTGATGCCCTGCCCGGGGGAGAAGTACTAGTCGATTGCCTGTTCGGGTCTGGCCTTACGCGGCCTTTGAGTGAAGGTGATTTTGCCCAGCTCACCCGGCTCGCCGCGACCCATCCCACCCGCATTGCCATTGACCTGCCCAGCGGCGTGGCGAGCGATACAGGGTTAGCGCTCAACGACTACCTGCCTGCATATGCGCTCACCATTGCGCTGGGAGCTTGGAAATATGCGCATTTCCTGATGCCGACTGCGGCGAAAATGAGTGCGCTCAGGCTGATCGAAATTGGCCTCGACGCCATTCCCAGTGCGGCACATGTGTTGCGCAAACCGCGCCTCGTCGCACCCGCGCCAGATGAGCACAAATACAAGCGCGGGCTGCTCGGAGTGGTGGGCGGCGAGATGCTGGGGGCTGCGTTTTTGGCAGCAAAGGCTGCGCAAGGCGCGGGGGCTGGCTATGTGAAGCTGCTCTATGAAGGCCATACCCAACAGCTCCCACCAGATATTGTTTCCGATACCCGCGCGCTTGAGATCGCGCTCGATGATCGGCGCTGGGCTTCGCTGCTGGTCGGGCCGGGGCTAGGGCGCGATCTGTTCAGTTTTGAGCGGCTCATGCTGACATTGGACGCAGGGGTGCCCACCGTGATTGACGCCGATGCGCTGATGGTGATCGGGCCAGACCAGCTGACCGGGCACGACTGCCCGCTGATCGCCACCCCGCATGAGGGGGAACTGGTCGCGCTCGAACGTGCGTTTGAATGCGGAAGCGGGGGTTCGCGGGCAGAGCGGGCACGGACGCTGGCAGGGGCGAGCGGAATGGTGATTGTCGCCAAGGGACCGGACACGGTAATCGCCGCGCCCGATGGCTGCTTGGTTATGGCCCCGCGTGCTTCTTCATGGCTTTCCACCGCTGGCACCGGCGATGTTCTGGCCGGAACAATCGCCTCGCGGCTTGCCTGTGGGGTCGAAGCGTTTGAGGCGGCATGCCAAGGCGTTTGGCTGCACGGTGAGGCAGCGCGGCTGGCAGGGCCGGTTTTTACCGCAGGACAGCTTGCGGGCGCAATCGCCAGCGCCTACGCGGCCTGCCTGTGAACGAACCTGAAACCCAGCAGCCCGAAGAAATCATCCGAATCGCCGCAAAAGGCGATGGTATAACCGCGTCTGGGCGTTTTGCCTGGGGCGTTGCGCCGGGCGATATTTTGCTGCCCGATGGCTCGGTTCAGCAAGGACCGCACCATGTCACCCCGCCATGCCGCCATTTCGGTATCTGCGGCGGCTGCCAGTTGCAACAGCTTGACGAAGAAAGCCTCACCGCCTTTGTTGAAGCGCGGGTGGCCAATGCTTCGGCCAGTCAGGAACTGGGGCCAGAGCTGATTGCTCCTCCGCACCTTTCGCCGCCTTCCAGCCGCCGCCGCGCAGCACTGCGGGCGGAAAGTTCAAGCGGGCGGGTGGTGATCGGCTACCGCGAAGCAAAATCGCACCGGCTGGTTGAGATTACCGAATGCCCGGTGATGATCCCCGAATTTGTCGCGCTGCTGCCCGATTTGCGCAAGCTGCTAATCCGCATCGGCCAAAGCAACGCGGCGGACAAAAAGCGCAGCAAGGGCAAGGATTCAAACCCGCATGCTCATGGCAAAATGGCGGCGGACATTGAGCTGGCGATGGCGGAGCAGGGCGTTGACCTGGCGATCAAAGGCCTGGCGGTTGAAAGTTTGCCCGCCACCGAGGCGCTGCTTGATTTTGCCCGCGCGCATGGGCTGGCGCGGCTGGTTATCGATCAGGGCTATGGGTCTGAGACGGTTTGGGAGCCTGAGCCGGTGACCGTGCTGCTCGGCGGAATCTCTGTGAGCCTGCCCCCGGGTGCTTTCCTTCAGGCCACCGCTGATGGCGAGGCGGTGCTGGTTGCGGCGGCCTGCGAATGGCTGGCGGGCAGTTCCACTGTGGCTGACCTGTTTTCAGGGCTTGGCACCTTCGCCTTCGCGCTGGCCGCGCAGGGCAGCAAAGTTCTCGCAGTCGAAGCCGCACGCGACACACATTTTGCTTGCAAGGCGGCTGCGGGCGCGGCGCAGTTGCCGATCTTCGCCATGCACCGCGATCTGTTTCGCAACCCGCTGATGGTCGATGAACTCGATAAATTCAGCGCCGTGCTGCTCGATCCGCCACGCGCCGGTGCGCGCGATCAGATCGAACGGTTGGCGGAAAGCACGGTGGCGAAGATCGTTTACCTCAGCTGTAACCCATCAAGCTGGTCACGCGATGCCCGCACTTTGCTGGACGCGGGCTACCGGCTGGAAGAACTGCGCCCGGTCGGCCAGTTCCGCTGGTCAACCCATGTCGAACTGGCGAGCTTGTTTGTGCGGAGCTAACCGTGAAATACCGCAATCAGTGAATGCAGCACCAGCGCCATCAGGCATAGGGTCGAAAGCGCAAACAGGCTGAACCGTACGACCACCCGGTTGGTAATAACCTGCACCAGCGAATGGACTATGCGCAGCCCGACATAGGCCCAAGCGATCGTCGCATTCATGCCGTCACCGAAGCCGATGATCGCGAGCAGCAACGCGACCGCATAAAACGCTGTAGGTGCTTCGTGCAAATGATTGTAATTGTGAGCTTTCCACTGAACTTCTTTGGGTAGAACGGAGTCAAGGGTTTTGCCGTCGCCGCCGGTCAGGTTGGCAGTATCGATCCCCGCCTTCTTCATTGCCGGGATACGCGTGGCATACATCCACACCCACATCACCATTGTCCAAGCTGCCAGCACCGCGACGGGTTTCAGGATTTCCATTCCGGTCAAAGTCATAGGTGCCTCCTCAAACAGCAAACAGGGTGGAGATCACCGCGCGAACCGCGAGCACCACCAGAAACAGGCTCGCTGCCGTAAATAGACTGATCCGCACCGGAAGCCGGTTGACCAGCGATTGCCAGAACGAATGAATGATGCGGATCGCCACATAGGCCCAGGCCATGCCAATATCGACCGGCTTGGGCGCGCCCATCGCGAGGATGATTACCGCCGGATAGAAGATCGTCGGCTGTTCCATCAGGTGCGTGTAATTGTGCGATTTCCAGTTCACACTGGCGGGTAGGACTCCCTCAAGCGCAGCGCCTCGTCCACCCGGAGGAGACTTCGAAAGGTCAATCCCTTGCGACTTCAGCGCGGAAAACCGCGATACCGTCATCCACAACATCATAATCATTGACCACAGCACCAGCACGGCTGCGGGTGCGAGCATCTTGGCTTCCATGGCCATTCCCCCCTAAGTTAACTCTAACGCTTAATTCTCCACAGAGACTGGCAGAGGCAGATCAATTGTCAATTGCAACTTAATCGCTGCCCGCAAGCACCGCAGCGAAAGCGGCGGGATCGGTGTTGCCGCCCGAAAGCACAATCACCGTGCGGCCATCCAGCGCCACCTTGCCTGCCAGCGCCACCGCCAAAGCTGCTGCGCCGCCGGGTTCGACCACCAGCCGCAGCTGGCTGAATGCGAAACGCTGCGCCGCGCGCACTTCTGCCGGCGTAACCATCAAGCCAAACGGCACCCTGCCTTTGAGCACGGCGAAGTTGATGGCGCGCGTTGCAGGCGTTTGCAAGGCATCGCAAGCGGTGGGCATGCTGGTGTCCGTCACCCCCAGAATTTCCCCCGCTTCCAAGCTGCGACGCACATCGTCCCAGTGTTCAGGCTCTACGGGAACGATATCCGCATCGGGCAGGGCAAGCGCAAGGCCCGCCGTCAGCCCGCCGCCGCCGCAAGGGGTGACTATCCGGGTGGGAGCCCCAAGCCCGCGCCGCTCCATCTGCGCGGCAACTTCCAGCCCCACGGTGCCTTGCCCCTCGATCACCCATGGATCGGCGAAGGCATGAACCAGCGTCGCGCCACGCTCCTCGCACAGCCGCGCTGCCACCACATCGCGGTCCTCACCGCTGGGCCGGTCATAGAGCACCACTTCGGCCCCGAGCGCGCGGGTGTTGGCGAGCTTCACCGCGGGGGCATCGCAGGGCATGACAATCGCCGCAGTGATCCCCAGCCGCTTGGCCGCCCAAGCCACCCCCTGCGCATGGTTGCCGCTCGAAACCCCGACCACGCCGCGCGCCTTATCGGCTTCGGAAAGGTCAGAAAGCCGGTGCCATGCGCCCCTGATCTTGAACGCGCCAACGGGTTGCAAGCTCTCGGCTTTGCACCACACGGTTGCACGGCCGATGCAAAGCTCAAGCAGCGGTGTTTCAGGTAGAAACAAGGCCAATTTCGCCGCCGCGAGAGCGACACCTTCAGCCGTGGGGGCTCGTAGTCCTTGAGATGTCATGCCATGCCTCTATATGACCACGCATTGCCCGCGCAACCATTTCGGGTATTACGGAGATAGGCTTTGAGCAAGGTTCTGGTAATCGGCGCGGGCGGGGTAAGCTCGGTCGCGGTTCATAAAATGGGCATGAATCCGGGGTTCTTCTCAGAAGTCCATCTGGCCAGCCGCACGCTGGCAAAGTGCGATGCCATCGCCGAATCGGTGAAGGCACGCACCGGGCAGGTGGTTCACACTTACGCTATTGATGCTGAGGACGTGCCTGCGCTGTCCGCCTTGATCGCGCAGATCGGTCCTAAACTGGTGGTTAACCTTGCGCTGCCTTATCAAGACCTTACGATAATGGAAGCTTGTCTCAACACCGGCACCGATTACCTCGATACGGCCAATTACGAGCCGAAGGGCATCGCCAGGTTTGAATACAAGTGGCAGTGGGACTTGCATGATCGCTTCAAGGCGCGCGGGATCATGGCGCTGCTCGGATCGGGTTTTGATCCCGGCGTGACCAGCGTTTTCGCCATGTGGCTGAAGAAGCATAAGCTCAAGACCATCCGCCAGCTCGATATTCTCGATTGCAACGGCGGCGATCATGGGCAGGCCTTCGCCACCAATTTCAACCCGGAAATCAACATCCGCGAAGTGACTGCCCCAGCAAGGCACTGGGAGAATGGCGCGTTCATCGAAACGCCCGCCTTGTCCAAAAAGGTCGCCTTTGATTTCGAAGCGGTCGGCCCCAAGAACATGTACATGATGTACCACGAGGAACTGGAAAGCCTCGCACGGTTCATCCCTGAATTGGAACGCGGGCGTTTTTGGATGACGTTTGGTGATGCCTATATCAACCACCTGACCGTGCTGAAAAATGTCGGCATGATCGGGATCGAGCCGGTGATGTATCAGGGGCGTGAAATCGTCCCGCTGCAATTCCTCGCTGCGGTGCTGCCCAAGCCCGAATCGCTCGGGCCGACCACCAAGGGTAAAACCAACATCGGCGATATCGCCACCGGTGAAGCGCTGGACGGCAGCGGCGACAAGACCTTCTACATCTCGCAGATCTGCGACCACGAAGAGGCCTATGCCGAAACCGGTAATCAGGCGATCAGCTACACCACCGGCGTTCCCGCCATGATCGGCGCGGCGATGATGTTGAGCGGGGCTTGGAAGGGTGAGGGCGTGTTCAACATGGAGCAGTTCGATCCCGATCCGTTTATGGACATGCTGAACCTGCACGGG
>JAYVNC010000124.1:0-16868 GCA_043758655.1 Novosphingobium sp. | reverse complement strand
AGCGGGAGGACCAGACAGGGCGCTGCTGCGCCGGATCGAGGCATTGAACGGCAGGACTGCGGCGGGGAACCGCAAAGTGCCGGTCAGGATCAAGCCGGGTGCATGGCTCTCGCGCACATGGCACGGCGAGGTTCATCAGGTCGTGGTGCTGGAAACCGGGTTCGAATACCGCGGCGAGCGCTATCCATCGCTGAGCGCAGTTGCAAAACTCATCACCGGTGCGGGCTGGTCAGGCCCACGCTTCTTCGGTCTTCACAGCCCGCGGCTTGGCAAGCTCGGCGTATCTGCCGATGGCTAGCACCGCGCCGAAGCTGCGCTGCGCGATATACACGCGCAAATCTACCGAGGAGGGTCTCGACAAGGCGTTCAACAGCCTCGATGCCCAGCGCGAGGCCTGCGCCGCCTATGTCATGAGCCAGCAGCACGAGGGCTGGAACCTGCTGCCTGATTACTATGACGACGGCGGTTTTACCGGCGGCAACATCGATCGCCCTGCCCTGCGTCAGCTTCTCGATGATGTAAAATCCGGCAAGGTGGATGTGGTGGTGGTCTACAAGATCGACCGCCTGACCCGCAGCCTTGCCGACTTCGCCAAGATCGTCGAGATCCTCGATGCCGCAGGAGCTTCGTTCGTCAGTGTCACCCAGGCATTCAACACCACCAACTCGATGGGGCGACTGACGCTCAATGTCCTCCTGTCCTTCGCCCAGTTCGAGCGCGAGGTGATTACCGAACGCATCCGTGACAAGGTAGCGGCCTCAAAGGCGCGGGGCATGTGGATGGGCGGCACGGTGCCGCTGGGTTACCGGGTTGAAGAGCGCAAGCTGGTGATCGTTCCCGAGGAAGCGGCAACCATCACCCAAATCATGGAACGCTATGTTCTGAGCAGCTCGGTGCGTGAACTGCTCGAGGAACTTCGCCGCGACGGCTTTGTCAGCAAGAAGCGCGTCGGCAGGGATGGCAGCGCCAGAGGCGGCCTGCCGTTCCGCAGGGGTGCGCTCTATGATCTCCTTGCCAATCGCACCTATGTTGGTGAGGTGATCCATCAGGGCAACATCTACGCAGGCGAGCATAAAGCAATCGTCAGCCGCGAACTGTTCGATGCCGTGCAGGCGCGCCTTGCAGAACGCACCAATCCGCGATCGCCGCACTGCTACCGAAAGCCCGTAAGCATGCTCACCGGCATGATCCTTGATGAACAGGGGCGGCCGATGTCGCCCTGTCACACGAAGAACCACGGCCGCCGTTACAGCTATTATGCGTCCAGCCTCAATGATGATGCCAGCACGCCAGCGCACCGCCTGCCAGCGGGCGATCTTGAAAATGCAGTTCGCCGGGGCATTGCCGACTGGCTCGCGGCCCGCGCCAACATGCGCATGCTGTTTGCGGGGACTGACACGCTCAAGCTCGCGGCCGCGATCAACTTCTGCAGGCAGGTGGCACACACGCTCACAAAAGGCTCGCTGGTCGATGCCCGGCTCATGCTGCTGGACCTGAAGCTGAGCGTGCAGGTCACAGCAGCCGCGATCACTGCCAGCTTTGATGCCGACGCGGTGATGATGCTGGCAGGCCTCGATCCGGTGGGTGCTGCGCGCGTCGAACTGATCATTCCGGCAACGCTGGCCAGCCGCGGTCATGAGCCGCGACTTCGGCTGGATCCGCCATCAGGAACATTCACACCGCGCGATGAGCGGCTTGTCGAACTTGTTGCACGCGCCTTTGTGATCCGTGAGCAGCTCGCCGCCATGTCTGGCTCCGAGGTAGAGGCAATGTCATCAGCTACCCTGCGGCACCTCGAGCGTGTGGCCAGGCTCAGCTATCTTGATCCCGCCATCATCAATACCATTCTTGATGGCACCCAGCCCCGCACGCTCTCGGCGCGTGCACTGTCGCGGATGGCGGCACTGCCCCTCGCATGGGCCGAGCAGCGCAAGGCGCTGCTGTTCAATCCTGCCTGACCCCATCAATGCAGCTTTAGGACGCTTTTTGCGCCGGTGAGACGCGGCGAAGAATCTGCCGCCAATCGCACGGACAAATCGTCTCGCGTCCTGCGCCGCGTCTTCGGTCCTCACGCAAAGTCCCGGAAACTCGGGGATAATTCAGGCATGGCACCACGTGGGCGCAGACGGTGCGATTCTCGCGGACTGGCTGGTGAGGCTTACTGGGTTCGAACTAACGATCTATTTCGCCATCTTACACAGAATACGCCGTAACTCATTGTAAGTCAAGTTATTTTTTCGAGAATAACACAAACTTCCCAACCGGGTAAGCTGCATGAGCGCGCAAGCGACCTGTCTAATGCCTCGGTCCACATCAGTTTTCGAACAAATGTGGTGGTCTGTCCTCGGCACCTGGAATTTTAACTTATGCCTCATGGGAGCCTGATTGCACAGTCTGCTTGAACAAAATGCCCGACCGGGTTTAGGCACGTTCACATGGAAGTCCGCCCCTTCGCCAAGCTCAAGGTTCAGCTCAATTGCGGCGAAGATCTGGCCGGTATCACCCTGCACAATTCGATTATGATGATTTCGCATTTCGAACGTCTGGTCGTCGTCGAGGGCCCGGCCTGGAGTCCGGCAACGGTAATCGGGGGCGCGAGCTTCCAGCTCTTGCCGATCGTCATGACATCGCTGGCCACTGCACTCGGCCTCTTGACGCTCGAGGTCGGGATGCCCGACCCCGCATGTCTGGTCGAAGGTCCGTTGGCCGCCACCATCCTTGGTGGGCTAATAACATCCCTGGTGCTCAACCTGATTGTTCTGCCGCCACTCGCACTTGCGTTTGGGCACTTCGAATGCGGACGGGGGCCAGCCATCCCATGAAATCGGGTGAGATCCCCGTGCCACGCGCTGTCTGGGTTCTGGGTTTTGTGAGCCTGTTCATGGACCTGTCGTCTGAGATCATTCACGCACTGCTTCCGCTGTTTCTCACCACGACGCTGGGCGTCAGCGTTGCCGTCGTTGGCGTGATCGATGGCGTCGCCGAAGCAACCGCATCGATCACGAAGGTGTTCTCCGGTTACATTTCGGATCGGATCGGTAAGCGGCGTCCGCTGATCCTGATCGGCTACGGTCTGGGGGCGCTGACCAAGCCGCTGTTTGCACTTGCCGGTAGCGCGCCTGTAGTCCTTGGTGCGCGCTTTGCCGACCGCATTGGAAAGGGGCTGCGCGGCGCGCCGCGCGACGCCCTGGTCGCAGATGTCAGTCCGCCCGAAATTCGGGGCAAGGCTTTCGGACTACGACAGTCGCTTGATACGATCGGTGCCTTTGCAGGACCCCTGCTGGCGATCGGCCTGATGTTCGTATTTTCTGACGACATCCGATCAGTGTTCTGGTTCGCCATCATTCCGGGCGCGATAGCGGTGCCGCTGGTCGTGATAGGGGTCGAAGATACACGCATAGCCAAGGCTGATACTGAAACGGCTCCGCCGATCAGGTTCCACGACCTGAAGCGGCTCGCAGTTCCGTTCTGGGAAACGACAGCAATTGGGGTTGTCTTCACCCTGGCACGGTTCAGCGAGGCGTTCCTGATCCTCAAAGCGAACGCCGAAGGATTGCCGCTCACTCTGGCGCCGCTCGTTCTTGTCGTCATGAATGTCGTATACGCGCTGGGTGCCTATCCCGTAGGCAAGCTGTCTGATCGCTTTCCCGCACGCCCAATTCTGGCCGCAGGAATGATCTGCCTGATCGCCGCTGATCTCGCACTCGCGCTTTTGTCAGGCGTTTGGGGTGCCTTTGTCGGCATCGCACTGTGGGGCGGGCACATGGCACTGACCCAAGGATTGCTGGCCAAGCTGGTGGCGGACACTGCCCCGCCCGATTTGCGGGGTTCAGCCTATGGGCTGTTCAATTTGGCAACGGGCATCACCTTGCTTCTCGCCAGCATGATTGCCGGGCTGGTCTGGGACGGAATGGGTGCGGGGGCCACATTCCTTTTCGGGGCAACCTTCTCCGTGGTCGCACTGCTGCTACTCTTTCTGTTTCCAGGGTCTCATCGACGGGGCTGATGTGTATTTGCTGCGAAAAATGGCATCCCAACAATAGGTCGCTTTTTTCGCCTCCGAGACTTTGGCCCTTTTCGGGGCCTCCAACGGCGGCCAATTAGTCTCTACGCCCTAAATAGTACCCATCGAGTCCGTGCAAACCCACGGAAATGCCGGACTATTTTTCTCATATCTAACAAATACTTAGATAGATAAAAATAGGTCGGACTGCGTGGTGAGCCCAGCTGGGTTCGAACCAGCGACCTACTGATTAAAAGTCAGTTGCTCTACCGACTGAGCTATGGGCCCTCACCACGGGGGTCGCCCTAGGGGAACCGATGGGGGTGGGTCAAGCGCCCGTTCGTGCACGGGTCAGGCGAAAGTGCAGTTGGCGTACGGTGTGCCCAGAAATGGGGTCTCGCCATGTGCCCGCGATGGCGCGCGCGGGGATGAGAACGAAGGCGCGGGTGCGAAAGAGCGGGTGCGGGATGCTGAGGTTATCGCTCGCGAAGGCTCCGCCGCTCCACAGCACAATATCGAGATCGAGCACGCGCGCGCGCCATTGGTGGCCCATCCGGCGGCGTCCGAACTTTGCCTCTATTTTGTGGAGCCGCCGCAGCAGCGCCTGCGGACCCAGTTTTGAGCGGACCAGCGCGGCGCCGTTGGCATAGCGGCGGCGTGAAGAGCCAAGCGGGGCGGTTTCGATGATCGGCGATGACGCTTCGAGGTGCAGCCCCTTGCGATCCAGCCGTTTGAGCGCAGCGGTGAGCACCCTGCGCGGGTTGCCGTAGCGGTGGTGCGGCTGGTTTGATCCCAGCGCTATGAGATAGCGGTTGGGTTTGGCGCGCTTCATTCGTCGCGCACGATTCGGCCGTACAGTTCAGGCCGCCGATCACGGAAGAAGCCCATGCCTGCGCGGTGTTTGGCCGCGCGGGTGAGGTCCAGCCGGGCCACGAGCACGCCGGTTTCATCGCCGCCATATTCGGCGATCAGATCACCCCATTCGTCGGTAATGAACGAATGACCGTAGAAGTTCTGCCCTCCCTCGCTGCCGATACGGTTCGCCGCTATCACCGGCAGGCAGTTCGACACCGCATGGCCCTGCATCGCGCGCCGCCACATACGGCTAGTATCGAGATCGGTATCATAGGGCTCGCTGCCAATCGCGGTGGGATAGAACAACACCTCCGCCCCCACCAGCGCCATCACCCGTGCGGCTTCAGGATACCACTGGTCCCAACAAATGCCTACGCCGATGCTGTGGCCGAACACCTGCCACACCTTGAAGCCATCGTTGCCCGGACGGAAATAATACT
Source organism: Novosphingobium sp. (assembly GCA_043758655.1). Lineage (GTDB taxonomy): Bacteria > Pseudomonadota > Alphaproteobacteria > Sphingomonadales > Sphingomonadaceae > Novosphingobium. The sequence goes on along the minus strand of JAYVNC010000124.1, from coordinate 11,570 downwards.
TTTCCTCATAGCCGGGGCCATCGGGGATGTGGCTCTTGCGATAAGTCCCCATAATCGCCCCATCGGGTCCGATCATCGCCATAGTATTGTAATAGTGATGCCCATCGCGCTCAAAAAAGCTGGTGGGAATCGCGACCTTCAACTTCGCGGCGAGCGCCTGCATGGCGATAATCGAAGGGTGCTCTACCGTAGGTCGCGCGAGCGCGAACAGCGCCTCGTCTTCGGTTTGGCAAAAATAGGGGCCGGAAAACAGTTCAGGCGGCAGGATCACCTGAGCGCCCTGCCCAGCTGCCGCCTCAACCAGCGCAGAAACGGCAGCAATGTTCTCAGCCTCAACGGCAGAGTTCAACGGCAATTGTAGTGCAGCAACGGTAAGCGTGGTCATATGTTGGGAATTAGGTGCCCGCGCGCGCGAAGTCCACCATTGCCGTTTGACCATCGACATCCCATTTATGGACCAAATGAAATGTGGAGTGATTGGTAATGGCACAAGCAATTTTCGCAGGTGGCTGTTTTTGGTGCACCGAGGCGGTATTTCGCGACGTAATTGGCGTGAGCGAAGTTGAGAGCGGCTATATTGGCGGCGCGGGGGCACACCCGACCTACAAAGCGGTTTGCTCTGGCAGCACCGGCCATGCCGAGGCCATCCGCATCACTTATGATCCGGCGCAGCTATCCTATGCTGACCTCGCCGATATCCATATGGTGACCCACGATCCAACCCAGCTGAACCGGCAGGGCAACGATGTCGGCACGCAGTATCGCTCGGCGATATTCTTGATAGATGAAAGCGAGCGCGGCGACGCCGAGGCAGCTATTGCTCGGGCGCAGGCGGAGCGAACCGCGCCGGTTGTCACCACCATCGAAGGCCCAGCAACATGGTATCCGGCGGAGGATTACCATCAAGATTACTGGGCCGACGAGGGCCAGCGCAATCCCTACTGCCAAGCCGTGATCCCACCCAAGATCGCCAAATTGCGCAAAAATTTTGCGGATAAGGTGCGGGGGTAGTCCTTAACCCACTCCCCGTTTGAGGAGTGGGCGCAGCTGCTAAGCCCGCCAGCGCGCGACGAAAAAGCCGTCGAGACCGCCAGCATCGGCCAGCATGCCGGGATCGGTGCGCAACCAGCCTTCGGGGCCGGGGGTGAGGCCGGATGGAATTTCGTCGGCCCTAATCGGATCGGGGGTGAGCGCAATGACATCGGTCTGCGCTTCGCCTTCTTCGGGCTCGAGCGAGCATACCGCATATATCAGCACCCCGCCCGGTTTTACACAGCCCGCAGCCCGCCCAAGCAGCGCGGCCTGAAGCTCGGCCAGTTCGGCAATGTGGCGCGCGCCCATGCGGTGGAGCACGTCGGGGTGGCGGCGGCAGGTGCCGGTGGCGGTGCACGGCGCATCGAGCAGGACGGCGTCGAAAAGCGCCTCAGGCTCCCAGTCGAGCGCATCGGCGGTAACGAGTTCAGCGGTGAGGCCCGTGCGCGCCAGGTTCTGCTCGACCCGCTCAAGCCGCTTGGCGCTGGCATCGAGCGCGGTAACTTTCCAGCCAGCAGCGGCGAGTTGCAAAGTCTTGCCCCCCGGCGCGGCGCACATATCGAGTACGGTTCGTCCGTCTCCAAGACCGAGCAAGCGCGCGGGGATGCTCGCGGCAAGGTCTTGTATCCACCACGCGCCTTCCGAAAATCCCTCAAGATTTTCAATAGCATCGCCGCGCGGCAGGCGGACATGGCCGAGTATCAGCGATATTCCGCCTAGTTTTTCGGCCCATGCGGCTGTTTCACCAGGATCGCGCAAGGTGAGATCGAGCGGCGGCGGAAGCGCGAGCGCGGCGGCGATTGCGGGGGCGCGTGCCCCCCAGCGTTCCGCCACAGGCTCGGGCAAGGTCGGCGCTTCGGGCAGTTTCACATCGCGCTTGTTCAACGCCGAGAACACCCCGTGTGCCAGCCGCCTCGGCCCGCCGACCAGCAGCGGCAGCGCAGTGGCAATCACCGCATGAACCGGGGTTTCCAGCCGCAGCCAGCCTGCGAGCATCAACCGCAAAACCGAACGCACCTTGGCATCATCGGCCAGCCGCATCTGCGTGGCGCTATCAATCAGTGCGTCGAGATCGACGAGCCAGCGCAGCGATTCTGCGGCCAGGGCCAGCGCGAGGCCCTTGTCGGCCCCGCTAACCAACCCCTGCATGGCATTGTGCGCCGCGGAATCGAGCGTCTCGCCGCGATTAAGCACGGCATCGAGCAATTTAAGCGCCGCGCGGCGCGCAGGCAGTCCGGGAATATCCATGTCGCGCGCCTAGGCGAGATTGCATCCTGATGCCAGCCGCCTATCTTAGAGCGATGACAGACCGAGCCACTCAGCGCCCCAAGCCCTTCGACAAGCCAGCGCATTGGGCCAATGATCCTGCACCTTTGCCTGAGGAAAGTAAGGAAGTGGAAGAGCTTTCGCCCACCCGTTATGGCGATTGGGTGAAGGACGGGATCGCGGTGGATTTTTAGATCCACCCTGCCAGTTCGCGCCGAACCAGCGCTTCCAGCATCGCCATTCCAGCCTCACTATCGTTGAGGCAATCGAGCACGGCATAGTCTTCGCCGCCGCCCGAAGCGAACTCTTCGCGGCCTCGGATTGCCAGTTCTTCGCAGGTTTCGAGGCAATCGGCGGAGAAGCCGGGTGCGACGACGACGAGGCGCTTGGTGCCCTTTTGGCTCTCTTTAATCAGCACCGCGTCGGTCGCGGGTTCGAGCCATTTGGCGCGGCCGAAGCGCGATTGGAAGCTGGTTTCAATGCGCAGGTCAGGCCATTGATTTGCCAAGGCTTCAGCCAGAAGGCGCGCGGTTTTGCGGCATTGGCAGTGGTAAGGATCGCCGAGGTGCAGCGTGCGTTCGGGCATGCCGTGGAATGACATTAGGAGCACTTCGGGGGTGAATTTCAGCGCCGAGAGCTGACGCGAAATATCCGCTCTAAGTGCTTCAATATGACACCAATTATCATAATAGGGCGGGAGGGTTCTGATCGCCGGTTGCCAGCGCATTTTCGCCATCGCGGCCCCCACCGCATCAATAACCGTCGCGGTGGTTGCGCCTGAATACTGCGGGTAAAGCGGGGCAATGAGTATGCGGTCGCAGCCTTGGTCTTTAAGCTGCTGTAATTGTGTGGCTATGCCTGGATTGCCATAGCGCATTGCCCAATCAACCCGCACTCCTTCAAGCCGCTCCTGTAAGGCCCGAGACTGCGCCGCAGTCACCGCAGCGAGTGGGGAACCGGCTTCTGACCACACTTGTTGATAAGCGAGCGCACTTTTCTTTGGGCGCGTGCGCAGTATGATACCGTGAAGGATCGGCCACCAGATAATCCGTGGAATTTCAACCACGCGCCGGTCGATCAGGAACTCCGCCAGATAGCGCCGCACAGCTGCCGGGGTCGGCGCGTCTGGCGTGCCGAGGTTGACCAATAGTACCCCAACTTGGCGCACAAGTGGTTCAATGTGACCGCGCGGGAGGTTCATTCGGCTTCTTCCATTAAGGGCAACCGGCGAAATCGCAGGCCGGTCGCGGAAAACAGGGCATTGGCGATGGCGGGAGCAATCGCCGCGACCGCTAACTCGCCCGGATCGGCAGGCGCGGCATCGCTATCAATGAAGTCAATTTCGATCGCTGGCGTGGTGGCAAGCAGCGGCAGACCAAGCCCGGACAACCTGCCAACAAACGGCAGACCCTCCCCGTAACCCGTCGCGCCGCCCACCGCGAGGCCAAGACCAAATATCAGCCCGCCTTCGATCTGCTGGCGGGCGATGTCCATGTTGACCACCCGGCCAATATCGACCGCCGCGGCAATCTTGTCGACCAACACGCCATTCTCTGTTCGCCGCGCTGTGACGATCACCGCGATGCTGCCTTCTGCTATCCGGTGGCAGGCGAGCCCCTGACCGCTGGCATCGTTGCCGCCGTTCCATTGCGCCAAGGCAGAAACGCGCTGAAGGCAAACCCCGAGGCGTGGATCGTTGCCGATCATCTCCATCCGGTATGATAGCGGCTCGCGGTGCGCGGCGTGGGCCAGTTCATCGATGAAGCATTCGGTGAAAAACGCGGTGAAGCCATGCGCCTGCCCGCGCATTCGCCCAGCGGGAAGGTCAATCTGCACTGGAACATGATCGAGCGCAAAGTTGGCAAGCGCATAGGGCGGTGAGGCCCCCTCAACCGCCAGCGGATCGCCCTTGCCCGTGCTGGCCAGCATCGCCGCGCGCGGGGCTTCGCCACCAAACAGGCGGCGGCCAAACTCCCAACCGGCGCTCGGCGCAGCGATGCGGGTCCGCAGCGCAACTATCTGCCCGCCGGGTTCCGCCGTTTTCGCCCACAGAATTGCCGCTGCTGGCATGCGCGGTAGCCCCGCCAGATGCTCCTGCCAGCGCGACCAGGTGAGTTGCACCGGCTTGCCGACTTCGCGCGCGATCAGCACCGCCTCAACCGCGTGGCCATGCTCCAGCCGCGCGTCGAAACTGCCGCCAGCGATCACCGGATAGAGAATCACATCCTTGACGCTCATCCCCAGCGCCTTGGCCACCGCGCGGCGCGCTTGTTCGGTCGCTTGGCTCGCCAGCCACAGCTCGCAGATGCCGCCGCGCATCTGGGCGGTGCAGCTTGCTGTTTCAAGCGAAGCATGGAGCGCGGGCGAAATATCATAGCGCAGCGCCAGCGAAGGCCTGTCGCCGATGACCCCGGCCGGATCGCCGACGGTTTCGATGCGGGTGGTCGGCGCTTTTTTCAGCGCCTTATCGAGAGCGCTTTCGATGGTGGCTATTTCCGCCGCGTGGCTCGTGGCAAAGCGGGGGCTGAGCACTTCGAGCGCGCGGTTTGCCGCCCACCAGTTGCTGGCGACGGCGGCGATCCAGCGCTCGTTTTTCACCAGCCGGACATTGCCCGAAAGCCCGGCGATGCGCTTTTCGTCATAGCCCGCCAGCCGCGTATCCCCCTGCGGGCCGTGGGCAATCGCGGCGAACACCATACCAGGCAGACGAATGTCACCGGCAAATGTAGCCCCGCCGGTGACTTTGCTCGGACCATCGAGCCGGGGGTAGCGCGGCGGGGTGCCAGCGGGAAATTCGTGCGGCCGTTCCTGTGCAGAGTGCGCGCGCAGGGTTGGCGCGCCGGGCAGTCGGATTTCGGCAGCAGCACTGACCAGCTTGGCGAACGGCAGCTTGCCCTTGGCGCTGGTGACCATTCCGCCTTTCACCCTGCATTCGCTCGCATCAATGTCCCAGACATCGGCGGCGGCCATAGCCAACACCTCACGCGCCGCAGCTGCTGCGAGGCGTAGCGGCATTTCATAGGCGGCAAGCGAGGTGCCATCAGCGGTGGCGGTAAAGCGGTTGCGTTCGGCAAAACTGCGCGCCAACGCGCTGTCCTCACCCTGCGCCAATGAAGGCAGCACCGGCATCCACAGCGGTGCCCATTTATCCGCCAGCGGCACATTGGCATAGGCCCCGCTGGTCGGCGCAGGCTCAACCGCCACCCGCTGCCAATCGGCCCCCAGTTCATGGGCGGCGATCTGCGGCAGAATGGTCGACACCCCCTGCCCCATTTCCAGCTGCGGCACCGCTATGCTGACCATACCGTCCTGCGCTATCTTGATCCACGGGCCAAAAGCGAACTCGCCGCTGCGCGGTTCGAGCGGCAGCGGGAAACGGCGCGGGGTCAGCGCATAGGCGATGATAAGCGCGCCGCCCGCGCCTGTTCCAATGAGGATTTGGCGGCGCGAAAATGCCACTATTGATTATCCAACCACGTCGCCACGCGCCGGGCTATCGCCATGAAAACCTGCGCCTCAGGCCCCTCACCCAAAGCATTCGGACGCCCGGCATCGCTTTCCTGCCGGATTGCCATAGTCAGCGGCACACGGCCCAAGAAGGCCTCGCCCAGCTGCGCGGCGCAGAGTTCCGCACCTCCCAGCCCAAACGGATCACTCACCTCGCCGCAGTGCGGGCAGACATAACCGGCCATATTTTCAACCATGCCGATAATCGGCACCCCGGCGGAATTGAACAGCTGCATCGCCCGTTTGGCGTCAATTAGCGCGAGGTCTTGCGGGGTGGAGACGATCACCGCGCCCACTGGTTTGTGCCGCTGCAACATGGTGAGCTGCACGTCGCCGGTGCCCGGCGGCAGATCAACGATCAGTATCTCGGTGTCGCCCCAGTGGGCATCGACCAATTGGCCGAGCGCGCCGCTGGCCATTGGTCCGCGCCAGGCGATGGCCTTGTCGGGCTCAATCAGGTTGCCCATAGACAGCACGCCGATGCCGTGCGGACTGCGCACCGGGATCATCTTGCTGTCATGCGCGTGGGGCTTCACCCCTTCTGTTCCCATAAGGCGCGGCTGCGATGGACCGTAAATATCAGCATCGACCAGCCCGACTTTGCGTCCAAGTTTCGCCAGCGCAATTGCGAGGTTGGCCGAGAGCGTCGATTTGCCGACCCCGCCTTTGCCCGATCCCACCGCGATGATCTTGATCGCTGGCGGCGCGTTATCGGCGCGCTCCGCAGTCATTGCCACGCGCACTTCGGTGATCCCGGGAGCTCCCCGCAGCGCATCCTTGGCAGCGATCTCCAACCGGTCGCGCTCAAGCCGGTCCAGCCCGGCGACATCGAGTACCAGTGTGGCAACGCCATCCGCCACCTTCAGCGTTTGCAGCTTGGCACGGGCGAGCGGCGGCAGCAGTGCTTCAAGGCCTGCTGAACCTTCGCCAACTTTACCGTCATCCATGCCCAAATTTCCGATTTCGATCACTTCACGCCAGCCCCTAGCAGGGATGGCACGAAGGGAAAATCGCCCAGACCCCTGTTTTTTCCGCAATGCCCCCCTATAGTGGGTTGGATGAAACCTACAGGCAATGTGACGACGGGAGCAGGCTGGTTATGACCGGACGAAAGTCTCCTTGGGGCGGCGATAATGGCGATGAGCCAACGGGCGATGCTCCGGCCAGTCCCGAAAACGAAAGCAGTGGCATAGGCGCTGGGGCGGAAGCGCCGGGCGTCAGTGAAGCGCCTAAAGCCGAAACACCATCCGATCCGCCAAAAGGCCCGCGCAATCCCTGGGCCGCACCCGAAGGTGATAGCCCGCCGCGCCGCTCTGCCAAGATGGAGGATATTTTGCGCCAGCGTTTGCCCAAGGGCGGTGGTGGTGGCGGCTTCGGCGGTTTCCCCAAGATGCCCGAGCGCGCCAATGGCCGCAGCTGGGCTGGGCCACTTATCGGCATAGTCGTGCTGCTGTGGCTGGGTTTTTCAACCACCCATGTGCTGGGGTCGAACGAGCAGGGGATTGTTACCACTTTTGGCAAATATAGCCGCCTGATCGGTTCGGGTATGTCGGTCACCGCGCCTTGGCCTATTCAGCGCGTGTCGGTTGAGGATGTTACCTCGATCAAGCGTGATACCATTCCTGAAGGCGAGGCTGAAAAGCTGATGCTGACCAGCGATCAGAATCTGGTCGATATTTCCTATCTGGTGCGCTGGAACATCAAGGACTTGAAGCTCTATACGTTTCAGCTTGATGACCCGCAGGACACCGTAAAAGAAGTGGCCGAGGCATCGATGCGCGCCGCCGTTGCCGGTGCGCCGTTAAAAGATGTGATGGGCGGGTCGCGCGGACAGATTGAGCTCAGCGTTCGCCAGCGGATGCAGGCGATTCTTGATGCCTACCAATCGGGTGTGCTGATCCAAGGTGTCGACATCAAGAAGACCGACGCACCTGAAAAGGTAGTTGAGGCCTTTCAGAAGGTGACCGCCGCGCAGCAGAACGCCCAGCAGCAGATCACCGCAGCAAAGCAGTGGGCACAGCAGGTCATCAACCAATCGCAGGGTAACGCAGCCGAATTCAATAAGGTTTACGAGCAGTACAAGCTCTCACCCGAAGTGACCCGGCGGCGGCTTTACTATGAAACCATGGAGCGCGTTCTGGCCAACAATGACAAGGTGATTATTGAGGCCAATGGCGTGACACCCTACCTGCCGCTCCCCGAAATTAAGCGCCGTGCGGCGCCCGTTACCCCAGCAGGAGGCCAGTGATGCTGCGCCTGTTTCAAGAGCAGAAGACTACGTTTTTTGCATTAGTCGCGGTTGCGCTGGTCGCGCTCTCAAGCCTGGTGGTTATCTCCGAAACCGAACAGGGTGTGATCCTGCGGCTGGGCGAGCCGGTACGCGTGATCAACCAATACCGGCCTGGTGCCGACTTTGGCCAAACTGGTGCAGGCGTGGTCCCGCGAATACCGTTTTTCGAGACGCTGATCCGGGTCGACAAGCGGATGCTCACCGTATCGATGGACCGCCAGCAGGTTCTGTCCACCGATCAGCAACCGCTTGAAGTTGATGCCTATGCGCGGTTCCGCATCATCGATCCGGTGCGGATGGTGAAGTCCGCCGGCACGACCGAAAAGGTCATCGCGCAGCTGTTGCCTATCCTTTCATCACAGTTGCGGCAAGAACTGGGCAAGCGCAGCTTCCAGTCGCTGCTAACTGCCGAGCGCGGCCAGGCGATGCGCAATATTCGTGACGGCATTGATCGTGAGGCGCGGCAGTATGGCGCGCAGGTTATTGATGTGCGGATCAAGCGCGCCGATCTGCCGCAGGGCACCCCGCTCGAAAGCGCCTTTGCCCGGATGACCAATTCAAAAGAGCAGGACGCGGCAACAATCATCGCGCTGGGGGAACGCGACGCCCAGATCATCCGCGCGCAGGCTCAGGCAACATCGGCCAAGATCTATGCCGACAGTTTTGGCCAAGATGCCAAGTTCTATGACTTTTGGCGGGCGATGCGCAGCTATGATGCAACTTTTGCCAATGCCAAGAACCCGGGGAGCAGCACGATCATTCTTTCACCCGATAGCGATTACCTGCGCCAGTTCCGAGGCAAGTAAGAGCCCCATGACAATTTCAGTTAGTTGGCAGGCATTCAAACTGCGTTCATCGAAAAACGGGTGAATCGGCAGTAGGGCCCGTATGAAACGATTTGAAGGATAACAAAGGACGTGAAACCCGTGCGATATGCTTATGGAGTGACCTCTGCCCTGCTGCTTGGCGGCGCGGCCCTTTCGCTGGTGACCGGCATCCCTGCCGGAGCCCAGGTAGCCCAGAACGACCAGTCAAAGATGGGGGCGATTATGCCCCGCGTCGGTGCGCCGGTTAGTTTTGCCGATCTTACCGCGCAGTTGCAGCCCGCCGTTGTCGGCATTGCCACCCGCCAGAAGGTGAAGGTCGGCGGTGCCAATCCGTTTGCCGGAACCCCATTTGAAGGGCTGGTGCCCAAAACCCAGCCGCAAACGCGTGAAGCGGGCGCGCTGGGATCGGGCTTCATCATTTCTGCCGATGGCTATGTTGTGACCAACAACCACGTCATCACGATGGACAACACCGGCCTCGCCGATTCGATCACCATTAAGCTGTCTGATGGCAACGAATACAAGGCTCGTATCGTCGGCCGCGATCAGGCCTCAGACCTCGCGGTGCTCAAAATGGATCGCGCGCAGCCGTTTCCTTTCGTCAAGTTCGGCCAATCATCAAAGGCCCGCGCGGGTGACTGGGTAATCGCCATCGGCAATCCGTTCGGGCTAGGCGGAACGGTAACCGCCGGGATTATTTCCTCGGTCTATCGCAACACCGGATCGGGCGCTTACGATCACTACATCCAGTCCGACGCTTCGATCAATCAGGGCAATTCGGGCGGCCCGATGTTTGACATGAACGGCAATGTCATCGGCATCAACAACTGGATCATCGCGCCTTCGGGCGGCAATATCGGCATCGGTTTCGCCATTCCCTCCGATACAGCAAACCCGATCGTCAACAAGCTGATGTCGGGCAAGGTGATCGAACGCGGCTACTTGGGCGTAACAATCGCCCCGGTGACCGATGAAGTTGCCGATGCCCTCGGGCTCGAGCACAACCACGGCGAACTGGTCCAGCAGGTCCAGCCTGAAGGCGGCGCGGCCAAGGCGGGCATGCAATCGGGTGACATCGTTGTTGCCGTTAACAATGAAAAGGTCACGCCTGATCGCACGCTTTCGGGCATCGTCGGCGATACTTCGCCCGGCACCCGTATTCCGATTGAGGTTCTGCGCAAGGGCAAGTCCACCATGCTCAGCGCCATGGTCGGGAAACGCCCGACCGACGAGGAGCTTGCCCAATCGAACTTCGCCCAGCCGCAAGGCAAGGCAAAGGTTGATCCGCTCAATCCCGCCAAAACCGCTGAGCCCGGCCTGAGTGAAAAGGCGCTGGGTTTCTCGGTTCTGCAAATGAACGCCCAGATCGCGGAGCAACTTGGCGTTGCCGCCAACACGCAAGGCTTGGTGATTACTGCGGTAGACGAATCGTCCGATGCTGCCGCCAAGGGCCTCGAACGCCGGGTTATCGTGCTCAATGCCAATTATGAGGCGGTGAACACGGTCGAGGCGCTCAACGCCGTCGTTCGCGCAGCCCAAGCCGCTAACCGGCCAACCGTGCTGCTGCAGGTTCTCGTTCCCGGACGGTCCCCGCAGTTTGTGACGATCCGTCTGCGGTAGGCGATCCGTCTGCGGTAGGCGGGCCGTCTGCGGTAGGCGGGCTGGCTACGGTGATCGCGCACTGCACTCCTCCCGCTTTGCGGGGAGAAGTTGCAGTGCGCATGTTCCTCACTAAACTACCTCGTCATCCTGCACGTGTTTCAGGATGACGCGGGTTTTGGTTTTGGCAGAGTAGCCGCTAATTCCCATCGGGCAGAGGCGCAGGCGCAGGCGGCGGTTGCGCGCCGCCCCCACGCTGCACTCTGACCGGTTGCCGGCCCATCACAGAATCAAGAATGTCCTGATTGGCAGCGGGTGGAACATCGCGGCTGTCGGGTTCAATGTTAGGATTTTGCCGCCCCGGACCCGGCGGAGTGCGCGTTGGATCGATCAGGTTGCCTTGCTCATCAACGTAGTAATAGTCCGAAGGGTTGGCCTGAATCGCCTCATCATCGGGTTCGAGCTGCCAAGCGGGCAATTGCAGCTGGGTATCGAACTTTTCAATCGGACGTTTGGCCACTGCAACCTTCATATACTGGGCAAATGCGCGCGCCGGTGCGGTGCCGCCCTGAAGCCCCGGAACCGGTTTCGCATCATCGCGGCCCATCCACACCCCGGTGGTAATCCCGCTCGAAAAGCCGAGGAACCAGCCGTCCTTGTTCGACGTGGTGGTGCCGGTCTTGCCCGCGACGGGGCGGCCGATTTGCGCCGCGCGTCCGGTGCCGATGCTCACCGCAGTTTGCAGCAAATCGGTAATCCCCGCGGCGACATATTGCGGCACTAGCGCCTGCGGCTGCATCTCTGGCCGCTGATAAAGCACCCGTCCATCGGTAGTGACGACCTTGGTGATCCCATAGGGCTCAATCGACGTGCCATGTGCCGAAACTGCGGCGAAAGCCCGGGTCATGTCGATCAGCCGGACGTCGGACGAGCCCAGCACCATCGAAGGATTGGTGTTCACCGGGGTGGTGATGCCAAAGCGCCGCGCCATTGAAGCCACCGCGCCGAAGCCCACCTCATTGCCCAGCTGCGCGGCGACGGTGTTCTTC
>JAYVNC010000123.1:0-5782 GCA_043758655.1 Novosphingobium sp. | reverse complement strand
CGCGGCTGGCGCGGGTGATCGTTTCGCCGGGCACCTCGCTATCCTATAAAATGGAACGCGAGATCGAGTTCAAGGACACGATTGTCACGCTGCTGATCGACAATTCAGGATCGATGCGCGGGCGGCCGATTTCCATCGCGGCGATCAGCGCCGATGTGCTGGCGCGGACGCTCGAGCGCTGCGGGGTCAAGACCGAAATCCTCGGCTTCACCACACGCGCGTGGAAGGGCGGGCAGAGCCGTGAGTCTTGGCTGACAGGCGGCAAGCCTGCACAGCCCGGCCGCCTCAACGATCTGCGCCACATCGTTTACAAAAAGGCCGATGAACCCTGGCGTCACGCGCGCAAAAACCTCGGCCTGATGATGCGCGAAGGGCTGCTGAAAGAAAACATCGACGGCGAGGCGCTGCTGTGGGCGCACAGCCGTTTGCTCGCCCGCCCCGAAGATCGCCGCGTACTGATGGTAATCTCCGACGGCGCGCCGGTCGATGATTCAACGCTGAGCGTGAACAATGCCGGGTACTTAGAGCAACACCTCCGCAAGGTGATCGACTGGATCGAACGGCAGTCCCCCGTGCAACTGGTGGCCATCGGCATCGGCCATGACGTGACCCGCTATTACAAGCGCGCGGTGACGATCATGGACGTCGAGCAGTCGGGTGGGACGATGATTGAACAGCTGGCGGGGTTGTTTGAGGGGGATTGAGGCCAGTCGCCCAATCCTTTTTCCACATATCCATATTGCGCGGCTTTGGACGTATTGCGGGTTGCAATCATCAGGTTTGTCGGCGATCTCAACTTATGGATGAGGGGGGAACGCGGTAATGCTGGTTCGGACTGCGCTTGTCGCTGCGTGCGGGCTTTTTAGCATGCCGGGAATTTCCTTGGCGCAGGTTTCCGCTCCCGCACCGGAAAGCACAAGTGCCGCTGCGGCTGTTGTTGTCGAACAATTGCCCGCGTCAGGCCTGACAATCCCAGCCCTAACTCCCGTTGATCTGGTGATCGATACTGATCTGGGCAGCAAAATCAGCATCACCGGCGCAACCTTTGCGCTTCACCTCGGTAAGCCGATAGTCATCGACGGGCGTGAATTGATTCCTGCCGGTACAGAAGGTCAGGGTGAAGTAATTCATGCCAAGAAGGCAGGAGGGAGCGGCTCATCCGGCGAACTGGTACTTGCCGCCCGATTCTTGAAAGTGGGTGATCTCCATCTCAAACTGCGTTCGATGCGAATTGCCATTGCTGGCAAGGATGCGACCGCAAAAGTAGATGGACTGAATGCGGCTGCCGCGGGGGCTAGTGTGTTTGTGCCTGTGCCAATCGGCCTGATCGGTTTTGCCATTACCGGAGGCAACACTGTGTTGCCGAAAGGTACGACAGCGATGGCAAAAACGGCCGAGGCGTTCGACATCGGCACCGCAACGACGGCCGCAGGTTCCCAAGATGAACCGTCGAAAAATTAATGGAAGGGTGGAGCCATCACGGCAAGTCACCACGTATTGAGGAATGGAATCCAAAGTATGGCAAAAATTGTAAAGATTGCTGCGAAGGGCCTAGTCGCCTTGATATTGGCATCTGGCCTTGCGACTTCAGCTCTGGCTGCGGATAAGCCCCAGGTCCGAATTCCCCCGCCTCCCGCAGGCAAGGGTCAGATTGTATTTTATCGCACAGGGACGATTATGGGTGCGGCGATGGGCTGTTCTGTCAATGAAAAAGGTCAGAAAATCAGCTCGCTTGGTGCGGGTCGTTATTTCATTCTGGTCACGGATCCTGGTCGTCACGAGTATATGGTTAAAAGCGAAGCGAAGGACTTTCTGGCACTCGAAGTTGAAGCAGACGAAACGCAGTACGCGATGTGCAAGATCAAGATGGGCATGATGGCTGGTCGACCAGATCTCAAGCCTTCTACAGAAGCGGATTTTCATAAATCTTCAACTGACCGACTTGTTGAAGCAGACGACATGGGACCCGGTCCAGGCGCCCTACGACCGGATGAAGTGGCCAAGGCTCTAGGCAACTGAAGACCTTGGTTAGTTGAACGGGTGTGCAGAGCTGACTCGGCACACCCGCTTGACCTTTCGCTGCCCCTGCGTAAGTCCGCCACCCAATGACCGAACCCACACCCCTCAAACTGTTCAACAGCCTAACCCGCAAGCTGGAACCCTTCACGCCCGTCCACCCCGGTGAGGCGCGGGTTTATACCTGCGGGCCGACGGTCTATAACTACCCACACATCGGCAATATGCGCGCCTATGTGTTTGCCGATGTGCTGGGGCGGGTGCTGAGCTTTAAGGGCTATGCGCTCAAGCATGTGATCAACATCACCGATGTTGGCCATCTCACCGATGATGCAGATGCCGGTGAGGACAAGATGGAGAAGATGGCTGCGGAACGTGCGCAGTCGATCTGGGATGTCGCCGAGCATTACAAGCAGGCCTTTTGGGCCGATGTTAAAGCGCTGAATATCCGCCAGCCAGCGCAGTGGACGGTGGCGACGGATTACATTCCGGCGATGATCGAATTCGCCAAGGGCATTGCGGAAAAGCACTGCTACGAGCTTGAGAGTGGGCTCTATTTCGATGTCTCGACTGTGGCCGATTATGGGCGCTTGGCCCGCGCTGCCACCGATGACGGAGAAGGCCGGATCGACGCGGTTGATGGCAAGCGGCATCAGGCGGATTTCGCCATTTGGCGCAAAACTCCGCCGGGTGAGAAGCGGCAGATGGAATGGGATTCACCGTGGGGGCGGGGCGCTCCCGGCTGGCATCTGGAATGCTCGGTGATGTCGGGCGAGGTGCTTGGTTTTCCGTTTGATATTCACACCGGCGGGATCGATCACCGCGAGATTCACCACCCAAATGAGATCGCGCAAAATCAGGCGCATTGCTGCACCAATGGTCTCGATGTGGCGGCGAATTCGGGCGCGCGGATTTGGATGCACAACAATTTTCTGGTCGAACGCTCGGGGAAGATGTCAAAGTCGAGCGGCGAGTTTCTGCGGCTGCAATTGCTGATCGATCGCGGGTATCATCCGCTGGCGTACCGGATGATGTGCTTGCAGGCGCATTATCGCAGCGAGCTGGAGTTTAGCTGGGAGGGGCTGGGGGCTGCTTTGGTGAGGCTGAAGCGGTTGGTGATGGGGGTTGAGCGGCTACGGACTTCTTTTGTCGAAATGACGCTTCCACACCTTGGCAGAGATGGATCCGCAGGGTTTCAAAAGTGGATGGAAAGCCGACTACTAGGCAACTTTGACCCGGTTGCGAAAGCTTTGCTGACCAGATTTTCGGAAGCCGTCTCTGATGACCTCAACACTCCAATTGCAATAACCATTTTTGAAGAGATGTTGATCGTTAAGCGGATTGATGCACACCAACGGCAAGTCGCTCTTGGCATTATGGATTTCGTCTTGGGCCTCAACCTCCTCACCCTAACCCGCGCCGATCTCCGCATCCGCTCCATAACCGCAACCATCAGCGAAACCGAAATCGAAGCCACACTTGCCGCCCGCAAAGAAGCCCGCGCCGCCAAGGACTTCGCCACCTCCGATGCGCTCCGTGATCAACTCGCCGCTCACGGCGTCGAGGTCATGGACGGCGATCCGCTCGGGTGGGATTGGAAGCTGGGTTGAAGCGGGGCAAATGAAGCTCTGGCGCCTTACCCGCGCGCCGTTTGTGGCGCTCGATGGGGCGGGGTCTTTGGCCAAGGGGACGCGGTATGCGCCGCCGGGTTATCGTGTGGTTACGCTGGCGAGTGAGGCTGGGCTCGCGGTGCTAATTACACTTCGCTATTTGCCGCAGGATTTGGCGGGAATCGCTGATGACTACGTGCTCGGCTGGACCGAAGTCGACGCCGTGCCTGAACGCGCACCCGATGGAGAAGGCGAAGAAGCCATCCGCGCATTCACTAGCGAATGGCTGCAATCGCGCCGCTCGCTGCTCGCGGCCGTGCAATCGCGAGTCTTGCCTGAGGCAGACGTGGTGCTGTTCAATCCTGCGCATCCCGATGCGGCGAAGGTTGCGCCGCTCGTCACTCGGTCTTTCAGTTTTGCCGAATGTTTGCACGTGCCGCCGATGCTGGACAACTACTTAGGATAACCCCCACTCAAGCTTCCTCCAGCAACAACAATTCCGCCACCACCACAAACTTCGGCTTGGGCAACATTGCAAGGCTGGCCTCAGTCACAGTCGCATCGGCTACCAACTGCCCCCTGATTTCAAATTCATGATCTGGCAGCACCGCGATGAACTGTTCGGCGGCGGCAATCGCTTTCAGCCCATCAAAGTTCAGCGTTACGGTGTGGCGGCTGCCGGCGAAAGTGGCGCTCGCCCATGGTCGTTCAGTGTGGCTAACAAGTTCGCCATGCCCTCCGGTGAGACCGAGAAGTGCATCGAGAAGTTTGGCCCAAGGGCGGGCGATCTGGCGGCTGGCACTTTGCCTGCGGATCGTCCCACGCATTGCGCGAGCCTGCGCTGGATCGTTAAGCACGGATCGTCTCCCGATAAATGTTCATGAAATGTTCTACACGTTTCGCAGTCTCTTCGCGCGGGGTGCGGCCGTTGCGCAGGTCTTCGACAAAGCGCGGATCGTGAACGGCAAGACGGCCAAATTTGGTCCACGGCACCCCGGTCTCGCGCAGGAAAACCTCGATACGGCGTAACAACATAAAGCCCCTCCTTGATGCGCGTTCCCAGCCGAATCGACCATCGACTCACTGTAGGAATAATCCTCTGGTGGTGAGGGAAATCCTACTTGTCTAGGAAAAATCTTTCGTGTAAGTAATTTTCATGGAACCGTCCCAACCACGAAGTAGGCTGCTGCAACTGGCCGATGAGCGCGGCGTCAGTCTGGCTGGACTTTCTGCGCTGATTGAGCGAAATTCTAGTTATTTACAACAGTATGTGCGTAAGGGTAGCCCGCGAAAGCTCGAAGAAACTGACCGGCGTAAGCTCGCCGCATTCTTCGGAGTCGCCGAGTCGGAATTGGGCGCACCGGAGGATATTTCTCCTGCACTGGTGGGGAAGGGGCTGCGGAGCGAATTCTTTGACGTACCGCGCCTTCCGCTCGATGCCTCGGCTGGACCGGGCGCTTTTGCGGCTGAAGAAATTCCGGTTGATACCTTCCGTTTTTCCGCGCGGTGGCTGCGCGCACAGGGGTTTGATCCCGCCACACTCAGCGCGATTGCGGTTGCCGGGGATTCGATGGAACCGCTGCTGCGCGATGGGGACGAGATTCTGGTGGATACCGCGCCGCGCCCCTTGCGAGATGGCATTCACGTTGTCCGGGTGGGCGATACGCTGATGGTCAAGCGGGTGCAGACAGGCGTGCCTGACATGATCGTACTTGAAAGTGAGAACCCGTCTTACCGCCCGATAGAACTGCCACGCGGAGAAGTACGTGTAATCGGCCGGGTAGTGTGGAAGGGTGGGCGTCTGTAGCTCCATAGCGTCCAGCCATTGCAATCGCGGCCTCTAGCCGCCATTTGCCCGACTATGTCCCAAACCCAGCCACCCCTTCGCGCCGCGATTGTTCCCGTCACGCAATTTGAGCAGAACTGCTCGCTACTGTGGTGCACCAAGACCATGCGCGGTGTTCTGGTTGATCCGGGCGGCGATTTGGACCGGTTGAAGCTGGCTATAGAGCGCGCCGGGATTACCATCGACAAGCTGCTGATTACCCACGGTCATATGGATCATTGCGGATTGGCGGGGGTGCTCGCGCGCGATTTAGGGGTGCCGATTGAAGGGCCGCATCCCGATGATCTGTTCTGGATCGAAAGCCTCGACG
>JAYVNC010000122.1:0-5793 GCA_043758655.1 Novosphingobium sp. | reverse complement strand
GCAGGCGAGGCGGAACGTTCTGGCTTGGTTAGCCGTGTGGTTCCGCTCGCCGATCTGGTGGCTGATGCGGTGAAAACCGCCGCCGCCATCGCCGCGATGCCGCCGCTCGCGGTGCTCGCCAACAAGGAACTGGTCAACGCGGCGTTTGAAACCACGCTCGATCATGGGTTGCTGCACGAACGCCGCGTTTTCCAACTGCTCACCGCCACCGAAGATAAGGCCGAGGGTATGGCTGCATTTGTTGAGAAGCGTGCGGGCGTGTGGAAGGGGCGTTGAGCGCATGAAAATCGCTTTCATTGGCCTTGGCAATATGGGCGGCGGGATGGCCGCCAATCTGGCGAAAGCCGGACATGAGGTTCGGGCGTTCGATCTCGCAGTTGAAGCGCTCGATCGCGCTAAGGACAATGGCTGCGAAGTGTTCGCTACAGTGCGTGATGCGGTTCAGGGCGTTGATGCGGTTGTTTCCATGCTGCCCAATGGCAAGATTGTGGACGCCGTTTATTCGGCAGATGTCATTGGTACCGCACCAGCCGCCGCGCTATTGCTTGATTGTTCGACCATCGACGTGGCGACTGCGCGGAAGGTCGCGGAAGCTGCTGATTCTGCGGGTTACGCAATGGTCGATGCTCCTGTCTCGGGGGGTATCGCGGCGGCCAATGCTGGTACGCTCACCTTCATGGTCGGCGGAAGCGATGAAGCCTTCGCGCGCGCGCAAGCTATCTTGTCCATCATGGGCAAGGCGGTGATCCACGCCGGTGCCAGCGGCGCGGGGCAGGCGGCGAAGATCTGCAACAATATGCTGCTTGGCATTCAGATGATCGGCACTTGCGAAGCCTTTGCCATGGCGGAAAAGCTCGGGCTCGACCTGCAGAAATTCTATGACATCTCGTCGGTTTCATCTGGGCAGTGTTGGTCGATGACAAGCTATTGCCCTGTTCCAGGTATCGGTCCGGTCAGCCCGGCGGACACTGGTTTTCAGGGCGGGTTCGCCTCGGCGCTTATGCTCAAGGATTTGGGGCTGGCGATGGATGCGGCGGCGACGGCGGGTAGCAGTGTACCGATGGGGCAACGCGCCAAGGAACTTTATGAGGCGTTCACTGCTGCGGGCAACGGCGCGGTGGATTTCTCCGGCATCATCAAAACGCTTTAGGTCCGGCGCGTCGATTCGCGTTCTAACAACCGAACAGCAACCCGGTGCTGATCCTGTGGTTCGCCTGCGATCAGGCCGAGAAGCTTCTCCACCAGCATCGCTCCCGCCGATTCAAAATCAGGTTCTATTGATGTCAGCGGCGGTGATGAATGGGCGCCAGCACGGTTGCCATCGAACCCGATCAGGCCAATCTCCTGTGGCACCTGCTTTCCGAAGTGACGCAGTTCTTCGAGCGCCCCCAGCGCAATCTCATCGCAGGCGGCGAACAGCGCGTCACAAGGCCAGCCTGCCGCCGCCAATCCCTGCACAGCCTTGCACCCCTGTTCTTCGCGCGAAAGCGTCTCATCGATTTCGGCGAGTTGAGGTTCCAACCCCGCTTCGTGCATTCTTTCTGTGAACCCGTACCAGCGTTCCTTGAACTGGCGCTGCGGCGAATGTTCGGTGCCGATGTAGACAATGCGGCTGTATCCGCGTTCGATCAGATGGCTGGTGGCAAGCCGCGCGCCGGCGTGGTTATCGCTGCGGATCCAGTCAAAATCGTCATAGGGCGAACCCCAGCAGACCAGATGCGCGCCCGAATTGTGCAGCGAACGGAAATAATCCCAAGCCTCGCGGTTGGCGGTGCTGCCGATAATTATCAGCCCGTCAGCCTTGCGCTGCTCCTCATAGAGGCCCCAGAGGCTCTCGGGCGTATCCTGAAAAGACACCAGCGTTTCAAAGTCTTTGGCGGATGCCGCTGCGCAGATTGAGCCGAGCAGTGAATAGTAAAATGGATTAACGTCTTTGCGCAGCTCGCCGGGGCGGCAGATGACGACAACTGCCAGCGTACCTGTTTTACCAGTACGCAGCCGTGCGGCATTCTCATCGACGTGATAATTGAGCTCGCGTGCGGCCTCAACCACGCGCGTCCGGGTCGCCTCGCTAACCACCGGATCGCCAGTGAGTGCGCGCGATACCGTTGACTGGCTGACGCCCGCCCGCGCTGCCACATCAAAACTTGTCACTCTTTGTTGCCGCATTAGCCTGCGAATCCCTCAAACCCACATTCCTATTCATTTGTCGGGGGCATAATGTCCAGCAATTGCGAAGTAATGTGGCCTTGCCACCGCGCCAGCCCTGATTATCAGGGCGCTGGAAAGTTACTTGGGGAGTAGGGCATGGCGGGCACGGCCGCATTTATTGCAGGCGATTGGGGCACGACGAATGCCCGGTTTTGGTTGTGTGACGCCGATGGCACTGTTCTGGCGCAGTCGACTGGCCTCGGCGTGGCTCCCCTGCGCGGCACCGGGCGGTTTCCGGATGAATTTGCCAAGGCGACTGGGGGTTGGCCGGCGGATGTTCCCGCCGTGCTGTGCGGCACTATTGGTGCGAACATCGGCTGGCGTGAAGGATCATTTCGATCACTCCCCGCGCGGCTTGATTGCGGCGGGGAAAATGCGCTTCGCTTTTCTGAGCAGGGGCGCGAAATGGCGATTGTTCTGGGTGTTTCGGGCATGAACACGCTCGGCCAGCCTGATCTGATGCGCGGCGAGGAAACGCAGCTTGCCGGGGTCCATGCTGGCGGCGGAGCGGGGGATGGCCTCTATGTGCTCCCTGGAACGCACAACAAGTGGGTGTGGATTGAAGGCGGGGCGATCACCGCGTTTCACACAGCGATGACCGGCGAGCTTTACGCCGCCATCTCGGCCAACACGATCCTGTTGACAGCCGCCGCCACCCCGCCCGGACCCGGGGAGGGGTTTGATCGCGGAGTGAGGCTGGCGATTGCCAAGGCGGAGGCCGGGATCGCCAGCCTGCTGTTTTCCGTACGCACTCTGCAAGTCCTCGGCCATTTGGAGCAAGCCGATGCAGCGAGCTATTTATCAGGACTGATGATCGGTGCCGATGTGGCTGGCGGACTCGCGCTGTTTGGAGCGCGCGCAATGGCAGATCCCGTGACCCTTGTGGGCGGAGCCGGGCTGGCAAGTAGCTATGCCCGGGCGCTGGAACTGGCAGGCTGTGCGTCGCAGCGTATTTCAGGCGATGATGCGGTGCGGGTAGGGCTGACGCTCGCGTGGCGGCAGATTTTTGGTTAAAGAATTCGCGGGCCGAGCAGCAATAGCAGTTTGACGTCAATCGCATCGCCCAAGCCGCGGCGCGCGGCGATGAATGCTTCGATCTCGCTTACAGGAACGCGATGGACGGTGATATTTTCACCCTCGGTGCCGCCGCCTTCGCTAACCTTAACCAGATCATGCGCACGGATCAGCGTGAAGCTCTCGCTGACCATTCCGGGTGATGACCAGAATTCACCGACAACATCGAGCCTCCCGGCGCGGTAGCCGGTTTCTTCCTCCAATTCGCGCGCGGCGGCCGTTGCGTCCTCCTCGCCTGCGACATCTGTGTGATCGCCGATCAGCCCGGCTGGAAGTTCAATGCAGTTGCGGCCAAGCGGCACCCGGTATTGTTCGACCAGCAGGACGTGGTCTGAATCGTCAATCGCGAGGATAACCGCCGCGCGAATGCCCCTTGCGCGGCTGACATATTCCCACTTGCCATCGACTTTGGCGGTAATGAATTTGCCCTGCCAGACGATTTTTTCAGGCATTAGACCTCGATAAGCCGGTCAGGCAGCTCGTTTACGTCATCTTCTGCGCGGGGGAAATGCTCCGCCAATACCGCGCCGACTTTCTCGGCGGCGATTGCCAAACCTTCAGCCATGCGCCCTGCCTTAATTTCAAACAACAATGCGGCCAGCGCATCGCCCCACACTTCAGGCGCGACTTTTGAAGCAATCGCTTCATCGGCGACGATTTCGGCGCGGCGTTCGGCAAGGCTCAGGTAGATCAGCACCCCAGTGCGCCCCTGCGTGCGGCGTTCAGCTCCGACCTTGAAGCAGGTTACCGCACGGGCGCGAACCCGCGCGTGTTTGATCGAAGGCGGAACCAGCCATAGCCGCAAAGGGCGATAGAGCTGAATCAGCCCCATCGCGGCAAATTTCACTGCGGCAGCACCGGCGGCCAGTCCGAAAAGCTGTGCGGGGGTCCACTCGTGCGCCCACAGTGCCAGAACCCTGTCAATCTGTGCTAGATAGAAGCCCGAAAAGCTTGCCAGCATACACAGTGCGAGCAATGCGACCGCCGCCGACCAAGCGAGCGCAATATCGGCGTAGCTATCGGAATGGTCGGCAAGGATCGTCACGATTTCGCCTGCGGTTTGCGCTTCAGCCTTGCTCACAGCGGCGCTGACCAGCGACCGGCCGGCATCATCCATCATAGGCGTTTTGGCCATAATCGTTCCCCTACCAGCCGCCCGAAGCGCCGCCGCCGCCGAAGCTGCCACCGCCGCCCGAAAACCCGCCACCGCCTCCGCCGCCGCCCCAGTCGCTACCACCACCACCACCGCGTCCACTGGCCATGCCATTGAGCACGCTCCACAAGACCACCTGACCCAGCCCGCTGGACTGGTATGATTGTCCGCCACGTGCCCGGCGGATCATCGGCAGGATGAAGGCAAAGCCGAAAAAAAGCAGCCAGATGATGACGCCAAACGGTACGCCCTGTTTTTTGGCAGGCTTTGCAGCCGCCGCTATTTTCGCCGCCTCATCTGGCGGCAAGCTTAGCTGTTTGATGATGGCATCAGTCCCGGCTTCGATGCCGCCGGGCATGTCACCCGCCTTTATAAGCGGGATCATTGTCTGCTGGATAATCAGAGTTGAAAAGCCATCGGTGAGCGTGCCTTCAAGCCCGTAACCCACTTCGATGCGCACCTTGCGATCATTCGGTGCAACGATCAGCAATGCGCCGTCATTGCGTTCCTTGTCGCCAATCCCCCAATGCCGGCCCAGCTGATAGCCGTAATCGGTGATGTCATAGCCCTGCAAATCGGCCAGAGTAACCACGACCAGCTGCCGGTGGGATTGCTGCTCCAGCGCGGTCAGTTTCTGGTCAAGCCGCGCCTCTTCTTCGGGCGGAATAACGTTCGCACCGTCGACAACCCGCCCGGTCAATTCGGGGAAGCTTTGCGCGCGCAGGCTGCCTGCGAACAACAACAGCCCCGCCAACACCAGCAATGCCAGTGCGATAATCCCGGTGGGGCGGGGCAGGGCGGGACGCCCGGCGGGGCCGAGCATGGTGGTCACTCCCTTATGCGTCAGATCTTGCCCTGAAGGCTCGGAGCAACTTCAGCGCCCGGCGTTACCGCCTGATAGGGAACGAGTTCCTTGGCCCCGTAAAATACCTTGGCACCGATCGCATCGGGGAAGGTGCGGATCGTCGTGTTATATTCCTGAACCGCGCCGTTGTAGTCCCGGATTGCGACACGAATGCGGTTTTCCTGACCTTCAAGCTGACCTTGAAGCATCTGGTAATTGGTGATGCTCTTAAGTTCAGGATAGGCCTCGACATTGGCGAGCAGTCTGCCGAAGCCTGCCATCGAGGTGGAAAGCTGGTTCTGTGCGTCCTGAAACGCCTTCATCTTGGCGGGATCGCTTAGATCGCCCGGAGCCACTTGGATTGAAGTTGCCTTTGCCCGCGCTTCCACCACGCCCACGAGAATGCCCTTTTCCTGATCTGCCGCACCCTTTGCCAGGGCGGCAAGGTTCGGGATCAGGTTGGCGCGTTCCTGAAAGGTTGCCTGAACATCGGCCCACTTGGCCTTGGCTT